>CAYRAE010000204.1:0-6808 GCA_964422175.1 uncultured Luteitalea sp.
CGTCGCGAGTTTCAAGGCTCGAAACATGCTGCAACTCTTTCCATGGAAACCGCAGGCACACGGCGGCTGGGACCACCGCGCAGCGGGACACACTCATTCTGACCGGCCACGTCCGGGACGGCAATTACTACCACACTGCCGGTCCCACAGCCACCTCCCGCACCAGGAGTCCCAGCGTGCGTGTATCGCCGTCGGTGCCGGGCGCCGCCGGCTGGACCACGAGCGACGTGCGCAGCGACAGCCGGTTCATCCCGGCGCGCATGTTCGCGGCGGGAATGGTCCAGCGATAGGGGCCATGCACGTCGAGCATCGAGAGCGTGCCGGCATCCACGCCGTTCACGACGAGGCTCACCGTGTCGGTGGGTGTGGGCCGCGCGGGCGGCTGCGCGTCGAGCGTGATGGTCGTCTCCGCCGCGTCGCGCAGGGCCACGACGATGTCTGCGCGCGGTCCCGCCATCCATCGGAACCACCGTCCCGGCCCTTCGTTCTCGGTGAGGTGCCAGCCGGCACCGAAGTACGCCGCCTGCGCGAGGGTCGGCTGGATGACCAGCGGTGAGCGGCGGAGACTCGTAGCGATGGCGACGGGCCAGGTCGTGCAGACGCGCACGGGGTGGGTGGCCTGCGCCGTTGCCTGCGTGACGATGGTGTCGAGCCGCAGCGCTGTCGTCTCGGCACGGTCGGCCGCTGCGTGCACGCGCGTCTCGTTGCCGTCCAGGTCGCGTACGGCCAGTTCGACCTGCCCGGCGCCGGACCACGTCATGCCCAGCAGGCCAGACGCGGTGACCGCCGTGATGTCCGTCTGCGCACCGGGCGGAACGTCGATGCACGGCTCGGCGCGGAACGCTGCCACGGGAACGGCCACGCCGGCGCCGAGCGCAGGCCCCGTGAGATGGCTCGCGTCGGTGCCTGCACGCCACGTGAGGATGTGCCCGCGAGTGGTGACGATCAGGACCACGACGCCGTCGGCCTGCGCCAGCACGCGACCACGAAGCGCGACCGACGCGTGCGTGGCGTCTGCCTGCAGCCGCACGTCGAGCGGCGACAGCACGTCTGTTCGTCCGAGTGGATCACCCGGCTGGATGTCGAGTCGTGCACGATCCGCCTGCGCGTCTTCGAGCGCCTCTGCCCGGGCACCCGTCGCACCGGCGACGACGTGCGCGCGCGCGACGCGCACGTCGAGCATGCGCAGGCCGAGACGTCCGAGTGCCTGCCATTGCGGCGGCGTGACAGCCGCGGCAGCCGCGGAAGACATCGCCGCGTAGACGACGGTGCCGGCGGGGAGCCCCGTGAGCAGCGCGTCCAGCGACACGGCGACGTCGTCGACGGGCTCGAAGCCGACGCCCTGTCGTGCGAGCGTCTCCACAGCGGACGCGGACACGATGAGTGGACGACGGCCGGCATGCGTTTCCGTCCACGTGACGTCGGGAGTGATGGCGGCCGTGGGGGGCAGGCGTTGCGCGCGCGTGGCTGCCAGCGCCTGCACGAGCGCGGCGCGCGCCGAGCCATCGTCCACCAGCGGTGTGTCGTGGCTGAGGCGCGCGGCGACGGCCTCGGCCCACGGGCGCGTGAGCGACACCTGCTGTCTATCGTGCGTCCAGGGGATGCGCGACACGAGGAGCAGGAGCCAGATCGCGAGGCCGGCGTGCGTCCAGACACGGGCTGTCGGTCCGCGCCACTCGCGCAAGCGGGTGAGTCCAGCCGCGACGATCCACCAGACCCACGGTGCCAGCGCCGCCACGCGAACGTGCGGCGCCATGGTCATCGTGAGGCACAGCGCGATGAGTCCGCCGCGCCACACGCGCGCGTCGTGCGAGGCGTGACCGACACGCGTCGCGGCGAGCAGGGCCAGCAGGAGCCCGGGCAATCCGAGTTCACCGCGCAGCAGCGTCGCCGTTTGCGCGAGCGTCGACGTTCCCGCGCGATAGCCCCACGCTTCCCCTGCAACGATAACCACGACGAGGAGCAACCACCACGGTGCAGCTGCCGTCCCCACCCACGGTGTAGCTGCCGGACTTTGTCCGGCAGTCAGTGACGCTTGCCCGCCGGATGAAATCCGGCGGCTACACCTTTTGTCCGATCGGAGGACGGTGGTCCAGAGACATGCGGTGGCGACGAGGGTCACGAGGCTGGCGCCGAGGGGAGAACTGGCCTGCCAGGCGGCGACAGGGGACGCCACCGCGACGAGTGCGAGCAACGCGCCGTCGAGACCGCGCAGGCCCGACCGCCGGAGCGCCACGACGAGCATCGAGGCTGCCAGCGCCGCCGTCAGTGCGGCCACGACGATGGCACCGGACACGGGATCGGTCGACGATGCCAGCGCGCCGAGGGCGATCTGGATGCCGGAGATCTGGCCCGCGGGCCACGCGGCCGGGGCCTCCCACGCATCCGGCATGGCGGGCCCTGAGGACAACGGCAGCCACGCGCCCATCGGCGAGGCAAGACACACCGTCGCCACGACGATCGCGGCGACGACGAGCGGCACTGCCGTGTGCGCCATGCGTACAATGCGCGATGTGCGAGCCATCCCCGGCGCGGGAGTGGTCGTCTCGCCTGCCACCGTGCTCACGTCCACTCGTGTCTCGTCATCGGTCGCGTTCTGCTTCGCCGTGCTCGTCTCGGCCGCGCTGATTGTCCTTCGTTCCCACGTCTTTCTCCACTACGAGCAGGCCGACTTCGACGCCGACCAGGCCATCGTCGGACTGATGGCCAAGCACCTGTCGGAAGGGCGGGCGTGGCCGCTGTTCTTCTACGGGCAGTTGTACATGATGGGCGTGCAGGCCTGGATGGCGGCCGCGGCATTCCTGGTGACGGGCCCGACGGTGTTCGGGCTCAAGCTCCCGCTGCTCCTCATCAATGTCGTCACGGGCGGCCTGCTCGTGTGGCTCCTCGTGCGCGATGCCGGCCTGCGTGCGTGGCAGGCGGCCGTGGCCACGTCCTGGTTCGCGGTGCTGCCACCGCTGACGGCCAGCCGCATGGTACAGGCGCAGGGCGGCACCATCGAACCGCTGTTCTACACGCTGATTCTCTGGCTCGTGCGGAAGCGCGCCGTGGTGTTCGGACTCGTGTTCGCGTTCGGGTTCCTGCAGCGCGAGTTCACAGTGTTCGCCGTGTGCGCGCTCGTGGTCGTCGAGGTGGTGAGGGGCGAGTTGTTCTCGCGCAGGCGGCTCGCACACTGGCTGGTCGTGCTCCTCGTGTTCGCCGGTGCGCGCGAGGGCGTGACGCTGCTCAGGCACACGGCGTCGATGTTCGGGCCCCACACGTCGCCGCCGCTGCTCGAGGATGGCGTGACCAACGTGGACGTGCTGGCGACCAGCGTGTGTCTGGCGCCGAGTCACATCGCCGGCAACGCGTCGTGGCTGCTCGGCAACAATGTGCCGGCCTTCTTCGGCGTGCTGCGTCAGCCGGCGGGCGCGTTCATCGCCACGGCGCGTCCGACGGGCACGCGATGGGCCGCGTTCCCCGCGTTGCTGGCTGTCGTTGCGGCGTGCGTGCTGCTCGCCCGTCGCGGGAGTACGCCGGGCAGCGATACAGGGACCACGACATCAGGCGATCGCTGGGGGCGCACGGCATTCCCGCTTCTGCTCCTCGTGACAGGCGTGTTCGGGTTGGCGGGCGTGGCCACGGGCTGCAACGTGCGCAGCCTGATGACGATCAGGTACCACCTGCTGCTGGCATTCCTGCCGGTGGGCGTGACGGCGCTCGCCTTCGTGCGCGCCGGCAGCGGTCCACGCGGGCGGTTCCTGTCAGCCGTGATGACGGGCGCGATCGTCGTCTGGGCTGGTGCGATGACGTGGCAGCACGTGCAACTCGTTCGCGAATACCGCACGACACCGCCGCCGAGCCCCTTCCGTGAACTGGCCGACGATCTGGTCGCCCACGACGACAAGTACGGGTGGGCATCGTACTGGGTGTCGTACCACGTGGACTTCCTGTCGCAGGAGCGCGTGCAGTTGTCGCCGACATCGATGATCCGCATCGCCGACTACAGCCGCCAGGCCTTCCGCGCCGGCCCCGCGGCCATCGTCGTCGGATCGGACCCCTGCGGTCCCACGGACAGAGCCCGAAAGGCCGCGGTGTGGTGGGTGTGCGGCGGGACACGATAGAGGCGGCTTACGGCTCACGGCTTACGGAAAGGTGAAAGAACAAAGGGGCCGGGCTCGGAGAGCCGGTCCTACCTACTGAGGCGCCAGGTAGGGTCGGCCCTCCGGGCCCGACCTCTATGCCCTGAGCCGTGTCCCCGCCGCGATCGTTACCCACGCGGCGAGCCAGGCGATGCCTCCGAGCGGGGTGATCGCGCCGAGGGAACGGATGCCGGTGAGCGCGAGGAGGTACAGGCTGCCGGAGAAGAGCAGGAGCCCGGCGACGAGGAGGATGCCGGCGATGCGCGGGGCGCGCGACGTGGTCTCGCCGCACAACCACGCGACAACGAACAGACCGAGCGCGTGGACGAGGTGATAGCGCACGCCCGTCTCGTAGATCGCGAGCATGTCCGGGCCGACACGCGCCTTCAACGCATGCGCCCCGAACGCCCCGAGCGCCACCCCGAACGCCATCGCCCACGCCCCCAGCCGAACGAACCGCGCACGATCAGACACAGCGAATCCTCACGATATCCGTACATGGGGCCGGGCTCGGAGAGCCGGCCCTACCTGGCGCGCTGAAGCGCCGCAGGCGCGGAGGCGGCCCCGGTGCCCGGCCGTGAGGATACAATGCGCCGGAAAGGATTACGTCCGCCATGACTCCACACAAGACCCGTCGTGATTTCATCCGCACCGTGGGCGCTGGTGCCGTGGCTGCTGCCGGTTCGATGGCAGTGCCAGCCGCCGCCTCGACTCGCCGTCCGTCCGCACCAGCACGCAGCCGGGTGATCGGCGCCAACGACCGCATCAACGTCGGCTTTGTCGGCTGCGGCGGACGCATGAACAGCCACATCACGCACATCGTCGGCCGTCAGGCGGCCAAAGGCGACGTGCAGGCCGTGGCCGTCAACGACATCTGGGAGAAGCGCAAGAAGGCCGCGCAGGAGAAGACCAGCGTCGAGGCGTCTGCCGTCTACCACGACTACCGCGAGCTCGTCGCACGTCCCGACATCGACGTCGTGGTGATTTCGTCGCCCGATCACTGGCACTACGCGCACGCGATGGCCGCGCTCGAAGCGGGCAAGGACGTCTACCTCGAGAAGCCGATGACCTACACGGTGGACGAGGCGCGTCGCATCGCCGAGTACGTCAAGGCCAACGGACGCATCCTGCAGGTGGGCAGTCAGTACACATCGCTCAGCCACTTCCACAAGGCGAAGCAGGCCATCGAAGACGGCCTCATCGGCGACGTGGTGTGGGCGTCGGGCGGATTCGGCCGCAACAGCACGAAGCGCGGCAACGAGTGGAACTACCGGATCGATCCCGACGCCAATCCGTCGAATCTCGATTGGAAGGCGTTCATCGGCAACGCGCCGAAGCGCGACTGGGATCCCGCGCGCTACTTCCGGTGGCGCAAGTACTGGGACTACTCCGGCGGCATCGCGACGGACCTCTTCTACCACACGGTCTCGCCGATCCTCATGGCCGCAGGCCCGGCGTTCCCCGTGCGTATCAGCGCCAACGGCGGCATCTACGTGCAGAAGGATCGCGAGGTGCCGGACACGTTCTTCATGAACGTCGACTACCCGAGCTGGACGATGCAGCTGGCGTGTTCGGTGACGAGCGGCAAGGGCGCGCCGCTGGTGTTCCACGGCTCGCAAGGCACCATCATGGTGGCCGAAGACAGCGAGGCCTTCCAGAACACCGAGATCGTCGTCATCCCCGATCGCGACTACAAGGACGACTTCGTCAAGAAGACCGGCTCCGAGGAGTTGCGCATCGCGGTGCAGCCGTTCGTGCGCGGCGAACATCCGCACATGGACAACTTCCTCGACTGCGTGCGCTCGCGCCAGAAGCCGAACCTCGACGCCGATCTCGGCTACAAGGCGATGGCGGCCATCGGCGGCGGCGTGACGGCGTATCGCAAGAACAAGATCGTCGGGTTCGACCAGAAGTCCGAGAAGCTCACGTAACGATGTCAGGTCCGATCTCGCAATTCATCGATCGCCACTTCCGGCACTTCAACGCCGCGTCCCTCAAGGACGCGGCGGATGCGTACGGCGCGCACATCGATGCCGGTGGCTCGATGCTCGTGACGCTGGCCGGCGCGATGAGCACCGCCGAACTGGGGCATTCGCTCGCCGAGATGATCCGGCAGGGCAAGGTGACCGCCATCTGCTGCACCGGCGCGAACCTCGAGGAAGACGTCTTCAACCTCGTGGCGCACGATCACTACGTGCGCCTGCCGAACTATCGCGATCTCACGCCGGCCGACGAGCAGGCCCTGCTCGAGCGCCATCTCAATCGCGTCACCGACACGTGCATCCCCGAAGGCGAGGCGATGCGGCGGATCGAGTCCGCCGTGCTGGAGCGCTGGGTCCATCACGACAAGGCGGGCACGCGGCGGTTCCCGCACGAATTCATGTACGAGATCCTCCTCAGCGGCGTGCTGAAGGAGAGTTATCAGATCGATCCGGCCAACTCGTGGATGATCGCGGCCGCCGAGCGCAACCTGCCGATGATCGTGCCCGGCTGGGAGGACTCGACGCTCGGCAACATGTACGCAGGCCACTGCATCACCGGCGACGTGACCAACGTCCACACGGTGCGTACCGGCATCGAGTACATGATGCAGCTCGCCGACTGGTATCAGGCCGTCGCGCCCACGTCGTCGATCGGGTTCTTCCAGATCGGCGGCGGCATCGCCGGCGACTTCCCGATCTGCGTGG
>CAYRAE010000205.1:0-6778 GCA_964422175.1 uncultured Luteitalea sp.
GTGTTCCCGTGTGGGTCGGTGACGGGGGCACCCAAGGTGCGCACCATGCAGATCATCGCGGACCTCGAAATCGCGCCGCGGGGGATCTATACGGGCGCGATCTGCCTGCTGAAGCCAGGCGGGGATCTGACCGCGAGCGTGCCGATCCGGACCGCCGTCGTGGATCGCGAGACGTCGCGCGCGAGGTTCAGTGTCGGGGCGGGAATCACGTCCGACTCGACGGCGCTCGACGAATGGGCCGAATGTCTTGCCAAGGCGCGCGTCGTGCGTCCGGCCGCGGTTCCTCTCGGCGCCGAACTCCTGGAGACGATGCGACTGGAGGCGGGCAGGATCGTGCGTCGCGAGGGCCATGTGCGCCGACTGCTCGACTCAGCCGCGTTGTTCGGCTGGCCGATTGACGGCGCGGCGCTCGATGCCGCGCTCGATGGTGTTGCGCGCGAACACGAGGACGGTACGTGGCGTGTCAGGCTCACGGCATCGAGAGAGGGGCGCATTCGCACGACGGTGTCGCCGTTCACGCCTGAATCCCGCGTGTGGCAGGTGGCGCTCGCGGGTGCGCCCGTCGACACGCGCAGCCCGCTGCTGTTCAACAAGACGACGTGTCGGGACGTCTACGAGCGCGCCCGGGCGTCGGCGCCGGACGCCGACGATGTCCTTCTCTGGAATGCGCGCGGCGAGCTCACCGAATCCACCATCGCCAACCTCATCGTCGAGATCGACGGCGTGCGGGTGACGCCGCCCGTGTCGTGCGGCCTGCTGCCCGGCGTCTTCCGCGCGGCACTGCTCGCCAGCGGCGAAGTGATCGAACGCGTCGTCCGCATCGACGAGTTGCAGGCTGCCACCCGCCTCTGGCTCGTCAACAGCCTCCGAGAGTGGATCAACGTGGAACTTGCAGAAATTTCTTCCCCTTGACATCCCGTACTACTAAGTACTAAGTCATTAGTAGACATGGTCGTTGCGCAGCCGCTCACGCCGCAGGAACTCGCCATCATGAAGGTCGTCTGGCGGCTCGGGACCGCGACGGTCCGCGACGTGCACGACGTGCTGCGTCGCGAGCGGCGCGACGATCTTGCCTACACGACCGTGCTCACGATGATGCGCATCCTGGAGCAGAAGGGCGCGCTGTCGAAGTCGCAGGACCCGGAGTCGCGCGCGCACCGATACAAGCCGGTTCGCACGCAACGGCAGGTGATGCGCCTGATGGTGCGGGAGTTCGTGGATCGCGTGTTCGACGGCGCGGCCGAACCGCTCGTCGCGCACCTGGTATCGGACAAGCGCCTGAGCGCGCGTGACCGCGAGGAGATCCGGCGGTTGCTCGACGAGAGGGACGAGAAGGACGACAAGGAGTAACCGATGTCGCCATACGCATTCGTCGTCGCCTGGGTGGTGCAGGGGATCCTGCTCGGCCTGATCGCGCTGGCCCTGCCGCGCGTGTTCCGTATGCGGCAGCCGGCGCTGCTCGAGTCCTGGTGGCGCGTCGGCGCCCTGGCCGTCGTGGTACTGCCACTCGTGCCTCTCGTCCTGCCCGCACGCGCGGCCTCATCGTCGCCAGTCATCATGCGGTTCGTCGACAGCACCAGCGTCGTGCTGTCGGATGCGTCTGTCGCGCCTTCCGAGTTGTCACCCATTTCGTGGCTGGTCATCGTCTGGGCGATTGGTGCGCTCGTCCGGCTCGCATGGATCGTCGCCGGTCAGCGACGCCTGCGTCGTCTGGCCATCGAGGGGGTGATGGTGAACGACGATGCGGCGCTTGCCGATGCGCGGGAACTGGCGGGTCTGCATCTCGACACCGAGGTGCCGCAGAGTCTGACGGCCACGCGCCGTGTCGACGTGCCGGTCCTGCAGGCACCGGCCGCTCCGTGTGTGTTCGGCTGGCCGCACGCCACGGTGCTCGTGCCCCTGATGCTCGCGGACCTGCCGCACGATCAGCGACTGGCCGTCTATCTCCACGAGTTGCTGCACGCCGCGCGGAGCGATGTCCGTCGCTCGTACGTGGACGAGGCGTGGCGGACGGTGTGGTGGTGGCAGCCGGCCGTGTGGTGGATGCTCGCGCGCGTGCGACTGACGCGTGAGTTGCACGTCGATCGCGCGGTCGTGGCCTCGACGGGTGCGCGCCGCGCCTACGTCGAGGCGCTGTTGTGGTGTGGGGCGCGGCGATGGTCGCTGGCGATGGGCGCACCTGTCGGTGCGGGCCGTCACGCGCTGGTGCGTCGGGTCGCGGTGTTGTGCGAGGAGGTCGAGATGTCACGTCTGCGTCGGTGGTGTACTGCTGCGGGGATGGTCGTCACGTTCGGGATCGCGACGGCCTGGATGGGCATGTATTCGCCGTTGCGCGCGGCTCAGGAGGCGGGCGTCCCGTATGCCGATGTTGCCGCGTCGAGCGGGCCGGGGCCGCTCGAGCGCGCCGCCGTCGTGCCCACGCTCGACGCACCGGCGCCGCGTCGCGTATTCGCCGTGGATCCGGTCTGGAACGAGGACGGCGTTGGCTATCGCTTCCGCGTGAACCTGGTGCTCGATGCCGGCGGCAACGTGGCCGAAGCGCGCGTCGTGGTCATGGCGGGCATGGCGCTGTCCACGGATGCGCGGGTGCCGCACGCCGCCGCCGCGCGACAGGCCGCAATCGCGGCAGTGCGGCAGTGGCAGTTCGAACCACCCATCACGGCGCCGATGCTCGTGGCCACCGACGTCACCGTTGGCCGCATCGACAAGAGCAGCGACATGTATACGCGGCGTGTGCAGTCGGAGGAGACAGGCAATCGTTCCGGGCTGCGCGTCGGCGGCAACATCAACCTCCCCAGGCAGGTCCACAGGGTCAGTCCCGTCTATCCGCCTGCGGCGCAGGAAGCCGCCGTGCAGGGCGTGGTCATCCTCGAATGCACCGTCGGCCCCGACGGCTCGGTGACGGACGTGACGGTCCTGCGCAGCATCCCGTTACTGGACCAGGCGGCCATCGACGCGGTGAGGCAGTGGCGCTACGAGCCGACGCTGCTTAACGGCGAGCCGATCACGCTTGTCATGACGACGACGATCAACTTCACGCTGCAGTAGTCGCCGAGTGCGTGGCATGTGTCGAGCGCAGGTGGCAGCCGTCGTTCTGCTCGCGGCGGCGATGGGCGCCTCGTGCGCGGGGCGTCAGGCTCCGCCGGTGGCCGTCGATCCCTGGCCGGAAACGGTGGCGCAGGCAGACGCCGACGTACGCGAGGGCTGCTATCACTGCCTTGCACGCGCACTCGAGGCGTACGAGTCGGGCCTTCAGCAGGGACACACCGATGTCGGTTCGCGGGCGTATCGCACGGCCGTCGACCTCGCCGTGCGCGAGCGATTGATCGGTGTGTATCCGGGGCCGCACCAGGAGGCGCCGGCACGACTGGCGCCTCACGCCGGTGGAGACGATGCCGCCGCGGGTGAGGATGTGCTGCACGCGTTGCCGTGGCGGCGCGGCACGCTTGGCGTAGGCATGGGCTTACCCGTAGGTCGCGTCGACGTGGCGCGCGCCCGAACTCGCAGGGTCGCGCTCACCGCGCGCGCCGATGACGATCCCTGGTCCGCGACGCTCCTGCTCGCGCTCATGGCGACGAACCCGTTCCTCGCCGTCGACGAGGGCGAACGGATGTCGCCCACACCTCCGGCGTTGGCACCGGCGCTGTGGGCCGCGCGTCATCCGGACGATGCCTCGCTCGGCTTCACGAAGATCGCGTTGTTGCGCGGGTCGGTAGACGACGTCCTCGCGTTTCGGGCGGCGCACCAGTCGTTCGACGAGACGGATGTGGCGCTTGGTGAGGCGGAACTGGCACGCGGCCGGTTGGTGTCGGCAGACGAGGCCTTCGACAGGGCGCTGGCGACCCTGCCGTCGCTCATGTCGGTGCTGGCCCTGCGTGCCGACCTGCGTCAGCGGATGGAGGATCTCCCTGTCGCCCTCGAACTCTACGAGCGGCTGCTCACCCACGTCCCCGATCATCGCGAGGGGCTCCTCGGGCAACTGAAGACACTCGGCTTCTCCGGACGTCACGAAGAGGCCATCGCCGTCGCCGATCGCATGGTGACGCTCGGCACGTGGTACATCGGCGAAGCGCACTACTGGAAGGCCTGGAATCTCTTCACGCTCGGGCGGCTCGATGCGGCGCGCGCGTCCGTGGATGATGCGCGCACGCTGATGGTCAACGCCGACGTGTCGTATCTCGGCGGCGTGATCGCGTTCCGCCAGCAGCGGCTGGACGACGCGCAGCGCGATTTCGACGCGGCGATCGAACTCGAAGGTCGGCACTGTGAAGCGCACTTCGATCGCGCCGCGCTGCGGTTGACGCGCAGGACATGGGACGAGGCGGCGTCAGGCTTCGACGAGGCATACGCGTGCCTCACCGCGCGCACGTCTGAACTGGAGCGGCGCATCGCCGACGCACGCGAGGCGCGCCTGACCGATGACGCGCGCACCGTGCTCATCGCGCGTCGTGAGCGTGCGCTGCGCGACCATCGCTACCAGATCGCCTGGTCCCGCTACAACAGCGGCGTCGCGTACGCCAACGTCGGCAAGTATGCCGACGCACGCTCGCGCGCCGACGAGGCGATCGCGATCGGCGGCCCCGCCGCCGAAGCCGCGCAGCGCCTCCTCCCGCAACTCCCGTAGGGTAAGGTCGGGCCCGGAGGGCCGACCCTACCTATCCGGCATCGTTAACGCCATCGTCCCGTGCTGCGTCCTCGTTCGAGGGAGACGCATGGCAGACATCCTGAGCGAGGTTCGGGCATCACTGCGCGCGCTGCGGCGTGCGCCCGGGTTCACTGCGACCGTCATCGCCACGCTGGGGATCGGCATGGCGTTGTGTGCCATCACCCTGGCGCTGCTCGACGCGTATCTGTGGCGTGGATTCCCCTACGCCGGGGCAGACAGGCTGTATTCGGTGCAATACGGCGAGCCGGGACAGTCCCCGCCGCGCGGGATGGAGGAACGCGACTGGACGTCGCTCGACGATCTCGTCGAGCACCCGGTCGCGTGGGACCTCGACATGTTCTACCTGCTGGGACGCGAACACACCGAGCAGGTTCCCGGCGCGTGGGTCACGCCTGGGTTCATGGAGGCCTTCGGTATCCGTCCTGTGCTCGGGCGCGGATTCGACGCGGAGGCGTTCGCGTCCGGCGGCCCGAACGTCGCGATCATCAGCCATGCGTTGTGGACGACGCGGTTCGGCGGCGACGCTGATGCGATCGGCAGGACGTTCACCGCCTATGTGAGCGACAGGCCGGATGACGCCGAGACGTTCACCATCGTTGGCGTCCTGCCTGCCGGATTCTGGCACTTCAACCCGTTCACCAGCGTGCTCGTTCCTCTGCGAGCACCCACGTATCCCTATCTCGTGCGTCTGCGTCCATACGCGTCGCCACAGGATGTGGCCGCACGCATCTCGGTGCTCGTGAGCGATGCGGGCGCCACACCCGTGCCGGTGCGATTGGAGTTGGCGCACGGCCGCTATACGTCCACCGTACGGCCCATGCTTCATGCCGCGATGACGGCTGCGGCGCTCGTGCTGCTGGTGGCGTGCGCGAACGTCGCGGGGCTGCTCCTCGTACGTGCGGCCGCGCGCGAGCGTGACCTCGCCGTACGCGTGGCGCTCGGGGCGGGTCGGCTGGCACTCATCAAGTCGTCGGTTGCCGAGGCCGCGCTGCTCGTGACGAGCGCCGGCGTGCTGGCCATCGTCGTGGCGGCGACGGCGATCTCGAGGCTGGGACCGACGATTCAGGAACACCTGGGGACGTCGGCGCCTGGTGGACTCCTGGCCATCTCGGGCAGGACAGCCGCGATCATCGGCATGGCCGGCCTGGCGACGACGCTGATCTGTGCGTTGGTGCCCGTGATGGGCATGCGTCTGCCGAAGCCCTCGGTCGTGCTCGCCCAGGCCGGCCGGACGTCGACGGCAGGTGGGGCGAGTCAGCGGACGCGTACGGCGCTCATCGTCGCGCAGGTGGCGATCTCGCTGTCGCTCCTGACGGGCGCGACGTTGATGATCAGGACCGTCTCCGTGCTCGGCGCCATGGACTGGGGCATTGCGACTGGCGGCGTCACGACCACCGGTCTCGCGTTGCGGCAATCGCGGTATCCGGGCGCATCGGATCGCGCCCACGTGTTCGACAGGCTGCTGAGGTCGCTGCGCGCGATGCCTGGCGTCGCGTCGGTCGGCCTGACGTCGGCGTCCCTCACGCAGCAGCCGCGCCTCATCGACGTGGGCACGGATACCACGGATGTCGGTGTGGCACGCACGTCGGTTCACGTCGTGTCGGACGGCTATTTCTCGACGCTGGGGATTCCGATCGTGGCCGGCCGGTCCATCGAGCGAGACGATGTCGAGGGACGCGAGGCGGTGGTCGTGGTCAGTGCGACGCTCGCCCGGAGACTGTGGCCAGACGATGTGGCGATAGGTAAGCGTGTCGTGACTCGTGAAGAGGATGACGAGGATGAACCGCGACGGGTGGTGCGCACCACGATTGGTGTGGCGGCCGACGTGAGACAGCGCGGCACGGACGAGGAGCAGGCCGATATGTACGTGCCGCTGATGCAGGAGCCGGGCCGCTTCGCGTCTGCCATCGTGCGCATGGCCGTCACGTCCGGCGGCGCGTCAGTGGATCCCGACGCCCCGCTGCGGCGCGCGGTTCGCGACGTCGATCCGGAGATCGCCGTCGACAGGATCCGGTCGCTTCAGGAACTGATGGTTGCGGACATGGCGCGTCCGCGGTTCATGAGTGCGCTGCTCTCGACGCTGGCGCTCGCCGCCTCCGTGCTGGCCCTCGT
>CAYRAE010000206.1:0-6762 GCA_964422175.1 uncultured Luteitalea sp.
GCGCCTGCTTCGGTTATCGCATCATCCGCACGTTCAAGGATGGCGTCGTCTCGACAGGCGAGCGCGAGGTCGTGCCGGAGGAAGCCGACATCATCCGGCGCATCTTCAAGAACTACGTCGCTGGCATCTCGCCAAAGCAGATCGCGAAGGACCTGAACCGCGAAGGGTTGCGTGGGCCGCGTGGCGCGCTGTGGGGACCGAGCACGATCTACGGCAACCCGAAGCGCGGCACCGGCACCCTGCACAACGAGCTGTACATCGGCCGCATGGTCTGGAACAAACTGCGCTACCTGAAAGATCCGGACACCGGGAAGCGCGTGTCACGGCCGAACCCGGAATCGGAGTGGGTGATCAGTCAGGTTCCCGCGCTGCGCATCGTGGACGATGAGCTGTGGCAGTCGGTGCAGGCACGCTACGCGACTGTACAGAAGAAGTGGGGCGCCGCCGAGCCGGGGAAGCGCTTCCGGCAGTTCGTCCGTACGAAATACCTGTTCACCGGCATGACGAAGTGCGGCGAGTGCGGCGCCGGCTTCGTCGTCTACTACCGCGACCGGCTTGGCTGCTTCGGTACGCGCGAGCGCGGCACGTGCACGAACACGCTGACGATCCCGCGGCAGGAGGTCGAGGAGCGCGTGCTGACGGCGCTGCAGGAGAAGTTGCTGCGCAAGGACTTCTTCGAGGAGTTCTGCCGCGAGTTCGCCAAGGAGATGAACCGGCTGCGAATGGAGAAGCGGGCCAGCTTGAACGGCGCCAAGCGAGAGCTGGAGCGCGTGCAGCGCGACATCAAGAAGATCATCCAAGCGATCAAGGATGGCTTCGCGGGACCGGACCTCAAGGCTGAGTGGAACGGGCTTCAGGAGCGGAAGACTGCGCTCCAAGCCCAGCTCGACGCCGCAGACGAACCGCCGCCGCTCCTGCACCCGAGCCTGGCCGACCTCTACCGAACCAAGGTCGAGGAACTGGCCGCCGCGCTCCAGCGCGAGGACACCCGCCTGGAAGCCTCGGAGATGCTCCGAGGGCTCATCGAATCAATCGTGTTGACTCCCAAGGATGGCCAGTTGGGAATCGAGCTGAAGGGAAATCTGGCCGCGATGCTGACTGCCGCCCAGAACGCAAAAAGGTCGCCGGAAACAGGCGACCTTTGCGTGCCGATGAAAGTGGTTGCGGGGGCGGGATTTGAACCCGCGACCTTTGGGTTATGAGCCCAACGAGCTACCAGGCTGCTCCACCCCGCGTCAGTTCCAGTGAGCGGTGCGCTCCCGGACAACTTGGAAAGCTTACCACACACGCCGCGCGCGATCAACGCGGCGACGGGGTCTGCGCGACTCGATCCGACGAGGTGGCGGTCGAAGCGGGGGTGTCGTGCAGGATGATGAGCAGCTCACCATCGCGCAGCAGGCCGAGCTCGCCGCGGGCGAGTTCTTCGACGGCCGACGGATCCTCGCGCAGGCGGCGGGCCTCCTCGGTGAGCGCGTCGTTCTGCTGGACCAACTCCTCGTTGGCCTGACGCTGCTGCGCGTTGCGGCGCTCGAGTTCCATGTTGGCGAGGAGCCCGCGCTCGCCGAACACGCCATCGCACAGCACCAGCCCCAGCACGACCACGAGCACGCCGCGCACCGTGCGGCGACGCATCGCCGACGTGTCATCCTGTGCCGCGGTACGTCGCGGTTTCGGACTGGACTGACGCAGCGGTTCTGGTGCAGACATTGGAAGCCATGAGGACGATACAGGAATCGATCCCGCCACACAACGCCGAAACGGGCCACGATCGCGCCGATCGCGCCGTGATCGTGCTCACGACGTGGCCGGCCGACACCGGCGGAGACGATGTGGCGCGTGCACTGGTGGAGCGTCGTCTTGCAGCCTGCGTCACGCGACTGCCGCTGCATCGCGTGGTCTATCGATGGAAGGACGCAATCGAAGACGGCAACGAATACCAGTGGCTGATCAAGACGACGGCGGGCAGGCTGGAGGCGCTGTGGGAGGCGGTGAAGACCGCGCATCCCTACGACACGCCCGAGTGGCTCGTCGTGCAGGTGGAGGACGGGAGCGCCGACTACCTGGCGTGGGTGCGCGCGAGCACCACGCCCGCGGCGCCCTGAACCCTTACAGCGACGCGAGCGCCTGCTCGAGGTCGGCCTTCAGATCGTCGACGTCCTCGATTCCCACGGAGAGGCGAATCAGGCTGTCAGTCACGCCGAGCGTCGCGCGGCGTTCGGCCGGCACGGACGCGTGCGTCATCGAGGCCGGGTGCGAGATGAGGCTCTCCACGCCGCCGAGGCTCTCGGCCAGCGCGAACAGGCGCACGCGCTCGAGTACCTGACGCGCGCGGTCGAGCGTGCCGACGTCGAACGACACCATGCCCGTGAAGCCCTGCATCTGCTGTTTCGCGAGCGCGTGCTGCGGATGCGTCGGCAGGCCGGGGTAGTTCACGAGCTCGACCTTCCGGCTCGTGGTGAGGTACTCGGCAATCGCCTGCCCGTTGCTGTTGTGCACGGTCATGCGCGCGGCGAGCGTCTTGGTGCCGCGCAGGATCAGCCACGCGTCGAACGGGCTCAGGATCGCGCCAGCCGCGTTCTGGTAGAACCGGAACCACTCGACGTGCGGCGCGTGCTTCACCACGATCATGCCGCCCACGCTGTCCGAGTGGCCGTTCAGGTACTTCGTCGTGCTGTGCAGCACGATGTCGGCGCCGAGCTCGAGCGGCCGCTGCACGGCAGGACTCGCGAACGTGTTGTCCACGACCACCGCGATGTCGCCATGCGCGTGCGCCGCCGACGACAACGCCGTGATGTCTGCCAGCCGCAGCACCGGGTTGGTCGGCGTCTCGAGGAACAGCATCTTCGTGCGGTCGGTGAACGCCGCGCGGGTCGCGTCGACGTTCGAGGTGTCGACGTAGGTGAACGTCAGTCCCCGCGGACGCAGCACGCGTTCGAACAATCGGTACGTGCCTCCGTACGTATTGTCGGTGACCACCACGTGATCGCCCGGTTCGAGCAGCGACAGGACGGAGTTGATCGCCGCCATGCCGGATGCCCAGCCGAACCCGTGCGTGCCGCCTTCGAGTGCCGCCACGTTGGCTTCGACGGCCGCGCGCGTCGGGTTGCTCGTCCTGGCGTACTCGTGTCCCTTGTGCCCGCCAAGCCCCTCCTGCACGTACGTGGAGGTCTGGTAGATCGGCGTGATGATGGCGCCGGTGGCCGGGTCGGGCTCCTGGCCGGCGTGGATGCAGCGGGTAGCGAAGCGTGCGGTGGGATCGATGTTCACGAACGACCTCTCGGGGGCGCCGAAAACGCGATGGTATCATTCGGCCCTGCTGGCCTGACGCGCACGCTGTCGTGCGTTGAACCGGGGCCGAGACCGCATGCCGTCTGACTCCCCCGGCTCGGTGCGCCTCGAAGCGCCCCCTGCGCACGAACTGCCTCGCCTGCCGTCGCTGCGCGCGCTGTTTCTCGACCATTGGGCCGGCCGCCTGATCCTCATCGGCCTCGCCGTGCGCGTCTGCGTCTGGCTGGCCACGCTCGCGCTCACCGACTGGGCGCTGCTCGATGCCATCCGGCGCCTCGCCACCCTCGGCATTCTCGTCGGGGCCGCCGTGGTGCTGTGGCGGCTCAGTCGCGTGCTGCGCCTGCGGCTGCTGTGGCGAGTCCGCCGCAAGCTGATCCTGTCGTACTTCTTCATCGGCGTCGTGCCGGCGGCGCTGATCTTCCTGTTCTTCCTGATCGTCGGCGCGCTCACGCTCCTCAGCTTCAGCTCCTATCTCGTCACCGAGAAGCTCGCCGACCTCCAGGCACAGGGGCGCGTGTACGCCGACATGGCCGCCGTCGAACTCCAGCAGACGCGCACGCCGGCGGAGGTACGTGACCTGCTGACGCGCAAGGTCGCGGCAGGCGGACGCACGTACCCCGGCATCTCCGTGGCCCTCCTTCCGCTGAACGGCGACACACGGACGGCACCGCTCACGGTCGGCGCGTGGGATCACGGCGCTCCGCCGACGTCCGTCCCGGAATGGCTGCTGCGTCAGGGGCCGTCGGCGCTCGTCGTGCCGGTGGGTGAGGGGAGCACCGCGTCGGCAGGCGCGCGACTGATCGTCCGCAGCGTGTCGTGGATTGGTGCCGCCGAATCAGCCCGCCGCGCCATCATCGTGGACCTGCCGCTGGACGATGCGACGGCTGGCGTGATCCGTGAGGAGACGGGCATCAGGCTGGGCGGACTGGGCATGGCGCCGTCGAACACGGACCCGTGCGCGCTACCCGAGGGCAGCGAGTTACGCATCGAGGCGTCGCCCTACGCGCTCTCGTGGATCAATTTCCTCGACGTGACCAACTGGGAGACCGGGACGAGCTGCAAGCTCGGGCTCCAGATCCAGCCGAACCTGACGCACCTCTATCGGCGCATCACCGAGGCGCAGGCGATCGGCGGAGGCATGTCGTTCGGACAGATGCTGCTGATCATGCTCCTCATCATCGGCGGCCTGTTCCTCGTCATCCAGACGGTGGCGTTCGTGATGGGCGTGAGCCTGGCGCGATCGATCACGGGGTCGATCCACGAGTTGTTCGAGGGGACGCGGCGCGTGCAGGCCGAGGATCTGTCGCACCGCATCCGCGTGCGCACGCGCGATCAGTTCGGCGCGCTCGCCACGTCGTTCAACTCGATGGTCGAGAACATCGAGGAGCTGCTCGAACAGAAGGTCGTGAAGGAGCGCCTGCAGCAGGAACTGCAGATCGCGCGCGACATCCAGACGTCGCTGCTGCCGTCGGAGACCCTGCGTCGCGGCGACGTCACACTGGCCGCGGCCTGCCGGCCGGCGCGCGAGATCGGCGGCGACTACTGCGACTTCTTCCCGCTCGACGAGGACCGCATCGGCCTGCTCGTGGCCGACGTCTCCGGCAAGGGTGCGTCCGCCGCGCTCTACATGGCGGAGCTCAAGGGCCTCATGCTCGCGCTGTCGAAGACGCATCAATCGCCGCGCGCGCTGCTCGCCGAAGTCAATCTCGTGCTCTCGGCCAACCTCGGACGCACCAGTTTCGTGACGATGACGTACGCGGTGCTGGACCTGCGTGCCTGCACGCTCGTCCACGCGCGTGCGGGACACACGCCGCTCATTCACCTGCGGGCGGGCGATGCCTTCCCGCGCACGCGACTCCTCGCGCCAGAAGGACTGATGCTCGGCGTCAGGATGGCATCGGTGCGCGCGCGCTTCGAGGAGATGCTGAAGGAACAGACCATCGCGCTCTCGCCCGGCGACGTGGTGGTGCTCTTCACCGACGGGATCAGCGAAGCGATGAACGGCGTGCGCGACCTGTACGGCGAGGACCGCCTGTGTCTCTGCGTCGAGGAGCATGCGGGGCTCGAGCCTGACGCGCTGTGCGACGAGATCTTCGAGAGCGTGCGCGAATTCGCCGACGGCGCCGAGCAGCACGACGACATGACGATGATCGTGCTGAAGGTGGGGAAGCGGGCAGACGCATGACGGGCCGCGTGGTCGTACGGACCACATCGTCCGAGCCCGAAGCCGCAGTGGTGTACGGATTGCTCGCGGCAGAGGGGTTCTCGCCGGCGATCGAGCGATCGACGCTGCGATCGGTGCTGCCGGTTCCGATCGCGTTCTTCGGTCAGCTCCGGATTACGGTTCCCGCCGAGGAGGCCGACGAGGCGCGACAACTGCTGGATCGGGTCGAGTCGCGCGCCGCCACGGATGTCGAGTCGCCCGACACCACGACTGATGCGCTGGCGTCGCTCGAACAACACCTCGGCTACCGCTTCAGGGATCGTGCGCACCTCGAGCTCGCGCTCACGCATCGATCGCGCGCGCATGAAGACGGACTCGGCGTGTCGGCGACCAACGAATCGCTGGAGTTCCTCGGCGACGCGGTGCTCGGTTTCGTGATCGCGGACCTCGTCTTCCGCGAGTTCCCGGAGTCGGACGAGGGGCAGAAGAGCAAGGTCAAGGCCTCGCTGGTGTCGTACTCGGCGCTGGCGCGCGTGGCCGAACGCATCGAGCTCGGGGAGCACCTGCGACTGGGGCGCGGGGAAGACAAGACCGGTGGACGCCAGAAGCCCGTGATTCTGGCCGACGCGTGTGAAGCCGTGCTCGCGGCCGTGTTCCTCGATGGGGGACTTGCCGCCGCGCGCACGTGCATCCTGCGACTGCTCGCGCCGCTGCTCGATGAGGTGCGCACGGCCGGGCTCGCCGAGGCGGGTGCCGGCGACTTCAAGTCGTCGCTCCAGGAGTACCTCCAGTCGCGCCGGTTCGCACCACCCACGTATCGCATCGTCGCGCAGTCGGGCCCCGATCACGACAAGACGTTCACCGTCGACGTGCAGGTGTGCGGGCGCGTGCTGGGAGAGGCGTCGGGACGCAGCCGGAAGGAAGCGGAGCAGCAGGCGGCGCGCGCAGCGCTCACGGCCCTGCGGGACGGGTCAATCGATCTCGATGATGCCGCCGGAGGGTGACGCGGGCCGCGCGACGGCGACGGCCGCTGCCGGCATCTTCGACAGGCGATCCATGGCATGGCGTTGTGTTTCGCGCGCCACGGTGCTGTCGTCAGGCACGTCAGCACCGTTGTTCAGACGCACCCACAAGCGCAACAGCGGGTCGGCGTACGTGTAGCGCTTGCGCTCCACACGCAGCAGATCGACGTCGAGCAGCCACGACAGGTAGTCCTTCGTCGAACCTGGCGTCCGGTGCAGGCGCTGCGCGATCAGCGTGAGCGTGAGCGGTTCCTGTTCGGCCAGGATGTCGAGGATCGCGCGCAACGC
>CAYRAE010000207.1:0-339 GCA_964422175.1 uncultured Luteitalea sp.
GCCTCGAGCGCCTTCTTGTACTCGATCGGCATCACGCGCACGAATCGCGCGATCGTCTCCGGCCAGTTGGCGAGCAGCCGATCGGCCAGCGTGCTGTCCGTGACGGCACGATGACGCTCCAGCAGCTCGTATACGTAACGATCGTCTTCCTCGTCGAGCCCTTCGAGCAGCACCATCTCCTTGTTGCAGCGCTGCGCGAAGTCGCCGTCCTCGTCGAGCACGTAGGCCACGCCGCCGCTCATGCCGGCGGCGAAGTTGCGGCCCGTGCGTCCGAGCACCGCCACGCGGCCGCCCGTCATGTACTCGCAGCCGTGATCACCCACACCCTCGACCACCGCC
>CAYRAE010000207.1:349-6689 GCA_964422175.1 uncultured Luteitalea sp.
CCACCGCCACGGCACCGCTGTTGCGGACCGCGAAGCGCTCGCCGACGACGCCCCTGATGAACGCCTCGCCGCTGGTGGCGCCGTAGAGCGCGACGTTGCCGGCAATCACGTTGCGCTCCGCCTTGAACGGCGCGTCGTGAGGCGGACGCACGATCACGCGTCCGCCCGACAGCCCCTTGCCGACGTAGTCGTTGGCGTCGCCTTCGAGTCGGAGCGTGATGCCCGCGGGCAGGAATGCGCCGAAGCTCTGGCCGGCGGACCCGGTGAACGACAGATCGATGGTGTCGTGCGCGAGGCCCTGACCGCCGTACCGGCGGCTCACTTCGCTGCCGAGCATCGTGCCCACCGAGCGATCGACGTTGCGAATGGGCAGCGCCGCGGTCACCTTCTCGCGCCGCTCCAGTGCCGGCGCCGCGAGCGCGATGAGCTGCGCGTCGAGCACCGACGCCAGATCCACGTCCTGCGGCACCGTGCGGTGCAGGACGGGCGGCGGCGCGCCCTCGACGGCCGACGCGTGCGACGTGTCGAGGATGCGCGAGAAGTCGAGTCCGCGCGCCTTCCAGTGATCCACGGCGGGACGGACGTCGATCAGGTCGGCACGTCCGATCATCTCCTGCAGCGAGCGGAAGCCGAGCTGCGCCATCGTCTCGCGCACTTCCTGCGCGATGAAGTGGAAGAAGTTGACGACGTGATCGGCCTGTCCGGTGAACTTCGCGCGCAACGTGGGGTTCTGCGTGGCGATGCCGACGGGACACGTGTCGAGATGGCAGACGCGCATCATCACGCAGCCCATCACCACGAGCGGTGCCGTGGAGAACCCGAACTCCTCGGCACCGAGCAGCGCGCCGATGACCACGTCGCGTCCCGTCTTCAACTGGCCGTCCACCTGCACCGTCACGCGATCGCGCAGGCGGTTGGCGACGAGCGTCTGCTGCGTCTCGGCCAGCCCGAGCTCCCATGGCACGCCCGCGTGCTTGAGCGACGTCAGCGGACTCGCACCCGTGCCGCCGTCGTGACCGCTGATGAGCACCACGTCGCTCTTGGCCTTCGCCACGCCTGCCGCCACGGTGCCGACGCCGACCTCCGACACGAGCTTCACGCTGATACGTGCGCGCGGGTTGGCGTTGCGCAGGTCGTAGATCAGCTGCGCGAGGTCCTCGATCGAGTAGATGTCGTGGTGCGGTGGCGGGCTGATGAGCCCCACGCCGGGCGTGGAGTGCCGCACCCTGGCCACCCACGGATACACCTTGTTGCCGGGGAGCTGGCCGCCTTCGCCAGGCTTGGCGCCCTGCGCCATCTTGATCTGCAGTTCGTCGGCGTTGACCAGGTAGTGGCTCGTGACGCCGAAGCGGCCCGACGCGACCTGCTTGATCGCGCTGCGGCGGAAGTCGCCGTTGGCGTCGGGCGTGAAGCGCCGCGGATCCTCGCCGCCTTCGCCGCTGTTGCTCCGGCCGCCGAGCCTGTTCATCGCGATCGCGAGCATCTCGTGCGCTTCGGCGCTGATCGAGCCGAAGCTCATCGCGCCGCTGGCGAATCGCCTGACGATCGATTCGACGGGCTCCACCTCGTCGATCGGCACCGCGGGTTGCGTGCCCGTGCGCAACGTGAAGAGGCCGCGCAGGGTCGCCTGCTCGCGCGTCTGATCGTCGACGGCCCTCGTGTACTCGCGGAAGATGTCGTACCGCTTCGTGCGCGTGGCGTGCTGCAGCTTGAACACCGTCTCCGGGTTGAAGAGGTGCAGCTCGCCGTCGCGACGCCATTGGTACTGCCCGCCCGGTACCAGTTCGCGATCCACCTGCGGCACCGGTGCATAGGCGCGCTCGTGATTGCGCAGGGCCTCTTCGGCGATCTCGGCGATGCCGATGCCGCCGATGCGCGAGGGCGTGTTGGTGAAATAGCGCGCGATCAGATCCTTCGACAGCCCCACGGCCTCGAAGATCTGCGCGCCGCGATAGCTGGCCACCGTGCTGATGCCCATCTTGGACATCACCTTGACCACGCCCTTCTCCACCGCCTTCAGGTACTTGCTCTCGAGCGTCGCGACGTCCACCGTCGGCTCGACGAGCCCCATCTCCTTCAACTGCGGCAGCGATTCGAGCGCGAGCCACGGGTTGATGGCGCTCGCACCGTAGCCGATCAACGTGGCGAAGTGGTGCACCTCACGCGCGTCGGCGGTCTCGACGATGAGCGTGACGTGCGTCCTCGTGCGCTCTCGCACGAGATGGTTCTGCAGGCCGGCCACGGCGAGCAACGCCGGGATGGGGCACTTCTTCGCCGTGACGGCGCGATCCGACAGCACGAGTACCTTGGCCCCGGCGGCGATGGCCGTGTCGGCCTTCGCGAACATCGCCTTGAGCGCAGGTTCCATGCCGCCGGGCCCATCGGCCACGGGGAACACCATGTCCAGCACGGTGACGTAGAACGGCTGATCGTCGCGCGAGGTGGGCAGCAGACGGCCGGCACGGTCGTAGCGCTGCAGCGCCTTGAAGCGCGCCATCTGCGAGTTGTCGAGGAACGGGCTGTCGCAGAGGATCATCCGGCAGCTCTCGGGCTGCGGATCGAGCAGGTTGCGTTCCGGCCCGATGGCGGTGCCAACCGACGTCACGAGCTTCTCGCGGATCGCGTCGAGCGGCGGGTTGGTGACCTGCGCGAAGAGCTGCTGGAAGTAGTCGGGCAGCGGACGCGACTTGTGGCTCAGCACCGCGAGGGCCGCGTCGTTGCCCATCGAGCCGAGGCCTTCCTCGCCCTTGATCGCCATCGGCGCCATGAGGATCTTCAGGTCCTCCTGGGTATAGCCGAAGGCGTGCTGCAGGGTGCGCAGCGCCTCGCCCGTCTGCGGCGCGGGCGTGTCTGCCGGCTGCAGCGCGTCGAGCGGCGTGAGGTGCTGGCTCACCCACTCCTGATACGGCTTCTCCGCGGCGATGCGCTGCTTGATCTCCTCGTCCGAGACGATGCGCCTTTCGGCGAGATCGACGAGGAACATCTTGCCCGGTTGCAGGCGTCCCTTCTCGATCACCCGCGACGAAGGCACGTCGAGCACGCCGACCTCCGACGCGAGGATCACGTAGTCGTCGTCGGTCACCCAGTAGCGCGCGGGCCGCAGGCCGTTGCGATCGAGCACCGCGCCGATCTGCACGCCGTCGGTGAACGTCACGCAGGCAGGGCCGTCCCACGGCTCGACGAGACAGGAGTGATAGGCGTAGAACGCCTTCTTCTCCGCACTCATCGTGTCGTGGTGCTCCCACGCCTCGGGCACCAGCATCATCACCGCGTGCGGCAGCGAGCGGCCACCCTGCACGAGCAGTTCGAGCACGCTGTCGAGACAGGCCGAATCGCTCAGCCCCTCGCGGACGATGGGGAGGATTTTCGGGAGGTCCTCGCCGAAGAGCGGCGATGCGAGGCGCGCTTCGCGGGCGCGCATCCAGTTGATGTTGCCGCGCAGCGTGTTGATCTCGCCGTTGTGCGCCACCATGTGGTACGGGTGCGCGAGTTCCCAGCTCGGGAACGTGTTGGTGCTGAAGCGCGAGTGGAACAGCGCCAGCGCGCTCGTCGTGAGCGGGTCTGAGAGGTCGGGGAAGTACTCGCGCACCTGCGGCGGCGTGAGCATGCCCTTGTAGGTGAGCGTGCGCGTCGACAGGCTCGGCACGTGGAAGTACTTCGTGTCGTCGATCCCGCTCGTGCGGATCGTCGTCTGGAAGCGCTTCCTGATGACGTACAGCTTGCGTTCGAACGTGGTGGTGTCGGTGGTGTCTGGGCCGGGAGCCAGGAACACGTGGTCCATCACCGGCTCGACCGAGCGCGCCGTGTCGCCGAGCGTCCTGTTGTCGGTGGGCACGCGCCGCCAGCCGAGGAGTACCTGTCCTTCCTGGCGAGCCACCATGGCGAAGATCAGTCTGGCGAGCGCGGCCGCCTGCGGATCCGGCGACAGGAACACGAGACCGACGGCGTACTGCCCCGCCGGCGGCAGCGCCGTCAGCGGCGTGCCCTCCTCGGGCGCGATGATCGCCCCGGCGGCGCACTCGCGCGCGAACAACGCGTGCGGAATCTGGATCAGGATGCCGGCGCCGTCGCCGGTGTTGTGCTCGGCACCCGTCGCGCCACGGTGCTCCATCCGTTCGAGCGCACGGAGGGCCCTGTCGACGAGGTCGTGCGAGGGGGTTCCGCGCAACTGGGCGAGGAAGCCGACACCGCAGGCGTCGTGCTCGAAAGACGGGTCGTACAGGCCGCGTTGCGACTTCAGGGCCAACTGCGTGTTGTCCATTGGGGCACCCCGCTCACCGGAGTCCGGACAGGGACACCTCCTGCCCGTTGGTGAGGCGTGCGGCAAGTGTATGCCATCGACTCGAAGCATGCATTTTACGCATGGATGAAATGCGGCAGGGGCGACCACGGGCAGCACGTCCGACGTTGCGGTACCATCCGCGTGGCACGACACGGCCTCGGAGACCGGGCGCCCGTGGGCCGGCCCCAGGGAACTTCGATGCTCCGTTCGACCTACGACGTCATCATCGCCGGCGGAGGACTTGCCGGCCTCTGCCTCGCCCGCCAGCTTCGCCAGGAGCACCCGGACATCACGATCCTCGTCGCTGAGCGGAAGAAGCACCCCGTTCCCGAAGCGGCGCACAAGGTCGGCGAGTCGAGCGTCGAGGTGGGGGCGCACTATTTCTCGAAGGTCCTCGGCCTCGACGAGCACCTCCGTGACCGGCAGATGTACAAGCTGGGGCTGCGCTACTTCTTCACGGAGGGCGACAACAGGGATGTCTCGACGCGCGTCGAGCTCGGCCCGAAGACCTTCCCGCGCGTGCCGTCGTTCCAGCTCGATCGCGGCCGCTTCGAGAACTTCCTGCTCGAAGACGATCGCCGCCTGGGCGTCGACGTCCTCGACGGCTGCAAGGTCACGTCCGTCGAGTTCGGCGACCCGCACCATCGCGTCGAGATCGAGGTCGACGGGCAGACGCACGCGTTCAAGGGGCGCTGGATCGTCGACGGCACCGGCCGCGCCGGACTGCTGAAGCGCAAGCTCGGACTCGCCCGCCCTGCGTCGCACAACGCCAACTCGGTGTGGTTCCGGATGGGCAGCCGCATCAGCATCGACGACTGGTCGTCGAGCGCCGCGTGGCAGGACTGGATGCCGGCGCGCGAGCGCTGGATGAGCACGGTGCACCTGATGGGCAAGGGCTACTGGACGTGGCTCATCCCCCTCGCCTCGGGCAGTCACAGCGTCGGCATCGTGGCCGACGAGGCGCTGCATCCGTACGCGACGATGAACAGGTTCGATCGCGCGATGCAGTGGCTGCACACGTACGAACCGCAATGCGCGGAGGTGCTCGAGGCGCACCGCGGCGAACTCGACGACTTCCTCGGCCTGCAGCACTTCGCGCACTCGTGCGCGCAGGTGTGCTCCGCCGACCGCTGGGCGCTCATCGGAGAGGCCGGCGTCTTCACCGATCCCTTCTACTCGCCGGGATCGGACTTCATCTCCATCTCTAACGACATCGCCGCCGAGCTCATCGCGCGCGACAGGCGGGGCGACGACGTGGCCGCGGCCGCGGCGTTCCTCAACCGGATGTACCTGCTGCTGTTCCAGGCCTTCCACAAGCTGTACGACGGCCAGTACCCGATGATGGGCCACGCGCAGGCGATGACGGTGAAGGTGGCGTGGGACAACGCATGCTACTGGGCGATCTCCGCGCCGCTCTACTTCCGCCGCAAATACCGCGACGTGGCGTACATGCGCCAGCTGGAAGGGCTGCTCACGCGCTTCTTCTACCTGCACGCGCGCATGCAGCACACGCTGCGGACGTGGAGCGAGACGGACACGGCCAGCTACGGCTACGCACAGATGTCGCTGCTCGACATGCCGTACCTGAAGCGGCTGCAGGGACAGCTCGACGGCGAGCTGGACGATGCGGCGCTCACGCAGCGGCTGCAGGACAACTTCGTCGAACTGGAACGCTACGCCGACGTGATTCGTCAGATGGCTGCGGGCACGACCATCGACGCCAACGCCGGTGGCTTCGAGCACGCCAACATCTTCCAGCTTCCGAGAACAGTGACGGTATAGGGAAATGCCGCGATGCCGAATGCCGGGAATGCAGAGCGCGATTCTCGGCGCGACACGCATTCGACACTTCCCGACATCGCGGCATTCCCGGCATCGCCGCATTTCCAGCATCGCCGCATTTCCGGCATCGCGGCATTCCCGGCATCGCGGCATTTCCAGCATCGCGGCATTTCCAGCATCGCGGCATTCCCGGCATCGCGGCATTTCCAGCATCGCAGCATTCCCGGCATCGCGGCATTACAATGTTCCGCTACGGAGGCAACTGAACGATGGGGA
>CAYRAE010000208.1:0-6684 GCA_964422175.1 uncultured Luteitalea sp.
GCCTACGCGTGGGTCGAGGACCACCCGCAGCCGTCGCTCGTGCCGCGCCTGCTCGAGGCGCTGGAACGCGAGCAGGCCGAGTTCGTGCGCCCGGCGCTGGTGCGCGCACTCGCCGCGCACGGCACCGATCCCAAGGTGCAGGCCGTGCTCAAACGCGAGGTGATGCGCGGCGTCGACTTCTTCCGCGGTGCCGTGATCGAGGCGCTCGGGGCCCACAAGGCCGCGTATGCCCTCGACGAGATCACGAAGATCGCGCTCCTCGACGGCCCGCTGCAGGACGATGCGGTGCGGGCGATCGGGCAGATCGGCGACAAGCGTGCGCTGCCGACGCTCGTGAGCGTGCAGCGCTCGGGCGGTCGCGAACTGCAGCCGACCATCGCGGCGGCGATCTGCGGCCTCGGCAACAACTGCGACGGACACGCGCGCTTCGTTCGCGAGTCGCTGGCGTTCGCCGTGCAGAACCTGGGCTACCAGGAGCTGGCGCGGGCATCGGCGACGGCACTCGCCGATCTCGCGGCCATCGGCAGGTCCGAAGCGTTGCCCGCGTTGTTCGAGCTCGGCATGCCCGCCAACGATCCCGTGCGCGCGCCAATCGCGCTGGCAGCGGGACGGGCAGTGATGCGGGATCCGAAGGCACTGCTCGGCCTGGTGCCGAGCCTGCCGCGCCGCGACGCCACGCTGTTGCTCCGTGACGCGTTCGACATGCTCGAAGAGGACTATGCCGAGGAGCGGTTCTTCGCCATCGTCCGCCGGCAGTACTGGGAGTCGGCACCGGACGCGCCCACGCGCGCCGCGGCGCAGATCCTCATCACCGCTCTGGAGTTCTGAACTCGGGACCCGCGACGGCCGGTGCGGTCGATCGCGGCAAGGATGCGCATGGACTACAAGTCGTCAGGAGTGGACATCGACGCGGGGCATGAAGTGGTGCGCCGCATCAGGGGACTCGCGCAGCAGACGTTCACGCCTGGCGTCCTGTCCGACATCGGCGCGTTCGGCGGGTTGTTCCACATGCAGGCCGCCGGAGGCACCGACCCCGTGCTCGTGGCCAGCGCCGACGGCGTGGGCACCAAGCTGAAGGTGGCGTTCATGATGAACCGCCACACCACGATCGGCGAGGACCTGGTCAATCACTGCGTGAACGACATCCTCGCGCAGGGTGCCCGACCGCTGTTCTTCCTCGACTACCTGGCCACGGGCCGCCTGTCGCCCGACGTCGCCGTCGACATCGTCGACGGCCTCGCGCGTGCGTGCAAGGCCAACGGGTGCGCGCTGCTCGGCGGCGAGACCGCCGAGATGCCCGGCTTCTACGCCGACCGCGAGTACGACCTCGCCGGCTTCATCGTCGGGATGGTCGAGCGTAAGCAGGTGCTGACGGGTGATCGGATCGCCATCGGCGACGCCCTGATTGGCCTGCCGTCGTCAGGCCTGCACACCAACGGGTTCTCGCTGGCGCGCCGCATCGCGTTCGACACGCTGATGCTCGGCATCCACGATCACATCCCCGAGCTCGGGATCGGGATCGGCGATGCGCTGCTGCGCCCTCACCGGTCGTATCTCGGCCCCGTGCTGCCGCTCGTCGACGAGGGGCTCGTTCACGGCATCGCGCACATCACGGGCGGCGGCCTGACCGACAACGTGCCCCGCGTGCTGCCCGAGGGCACCGCGGCGCGCATCGATCGCGGCTCGTGGGACGTCCCTGCGTTGTTCACGTGGCTCGTCACCAAGGGCGAGGTCCCTGATGCCGACGCGTGGCGCACGTTCAACATGGGCATCGGCATGGTGCTCGTGGTGGCGGCCTCCGAGGTCAACCACGTACTCGAACGCCTGGCGGAATCGGGCGAGTCAGGTGGCCGGGTGATCGGCGAAATCGTCGCCGGTGACCGCGACGTGCAGTACGTCGGCGTGTAAACGCTGCCCGCGCGACCAGCGTCGCCCTTCGGTGCCCGGTGCCCGGTGCCCGGTCACACCGTGACGAACACCCGCGGCAGGCGCAGGACGAGGCGCGCCGTGAGGTGATCGGGCTGTTCGGTGGTCAGCTCCGCGCCTACGCGCATCACTTGCGTCTGCACCGTCGGCGGCAGTACCACCGGCTGCAAGCCGTAGCCCTGTAGCTCGAACGCCAGCACGATCTCCGGACGCGCACCGCGACCCTGTACGGCATCGCCATCCTCCATCGTCCATGTGAGCGAGATCTTCATCTGGCCACCAAGCGGCAGGGCCTCGCGGCCCTGGTTGACGAGCGCGGCGAGGCACTGCTCGACTTCCGCGGCGTCCAGCGACGCGTACAGCGGTTCGGTGCCCGTGTTCAGCGTCAGCGTGATGTCGTCGCCCATCATGTGGACGAGCACCGGGCTGATCTGCTCCAGGAGCGCGCGCATGTCGCGCAGGCCCGGCCGCCGGGCCCGACGGCGCGCGAAACCCGCGAGCTGTGAGAGGACGGCCTGCGTCCGTGACAGGGCCTGGGTCGCTTCATCCACGCCGGTATCGTCGGCGAGTGCCGCGCGTGCGGACGCGAGCGCCCTGCCGCCGGTGTCGACGAGTGTGGCGCACTCGGCCGTCGCCGCCGACAGCACATGCGTGAGCGCGTCCATCCGACGGAGAAAGCGTGCGCGTCTGGCCTCGAGGCGCTGCTCGCTCGCGTCGATCAGGAACCACGTCACCGTGGCGGGCGTGCCGCCCTGCGGCAGGGCCAGGCCGACGATCCAGTGCAGCGGACCATCCTCGCCGTGCTGAAGGCAGAGCTCGAAACGGGAGGGGCGCTGCGCGTAGGCGCCCGCGACGTCGAGGAGCGGACGCGGCATCTGCCCCGAGGCTTCGAGCGCGTCTGGCGAGAAGTGACCGAGCAACTGCGCGGCGATGTCGTTCGACGCCAGGATGCTGCCGTCGAGCGTGGTCGAGACGTGTCCGATGGACGCCACCTCGTACAGCAGCCAACGCGTCTCGGCGTCGAGGGCGTCGGCGACGCCCGGCGGTCGAGGTGATGGACCGGCGGCGTGCGCCGCGGCGATGGCCGCGCCCGCCGCGCGTGCGTCCGTCGTGTCCGGATCGTCGTCGCGCGTCAACACGTCGGCGTCGTGCGTGTCACCACTCGAGCGATCGGACCTTCGATCGGCAGCGGCGTGGCCTGACGTCGTACTGCGCGCCATCGACGCGGCGTGTTCAGCGACCGTCGCGGCGACCACGACCACGGGGACGGTGACACCGCGTTCCCGCATGACGTGGACCGCCTCGTCGGCTTCCTGCCGCGGCAGGTCGACGACGACGAGATCGGGCGGGAAGGCGTCGAGCCGGCTGAGGGCGAGGGCGATGGACGGACACACGTCCAGGGCAGACGGGTTCAGCCCCGTCATGACGACGCGATCGATCTCGGCGGTCCCGAGCGGGCGCTGCGAGAGGAGCAGGACCTTCATGTGGAACGGCCGTTCGACGCGACGCAGCTAGCGCGCCGCCGCCTCGACGTAGGCGTGGCTCGGGGGCCGTCCGTCCATGAGGATCATCGTGAAGAGGTCGCTGGGGCTGGCCTGGTGCGCCACCGCGCGCAGGGATTCACGCGTCGACGCTGTCGCCTCGATGGCTTCGTCACAAAGGCTAAGCTCATCAGTGAACGACAGGGCGCTATGGTACTTCACGTCGCCCCGGTGCGGCCTCACGAGCTCGGTGGAGCGCACGACGGCACCTGTGAGCGTCACGCTGCGATCGCCGGAGAGGAAGCGCAGCGCCACCGTCGATCCGGGGCGCATGTGCAGCGTCGTCTCGATCTGGACGCCGTGCTTCGAGAGATCGATCAGGTGAACCGCGGGCCCACCGGCGATGCGCGCCGTGAGGTACGGCACCGACCTGGCCGGAATACGGGGATGGGCACGCCGATCGTGGCCGTCGTAACCCTCGAGCGACTCGTCGTGACGATCCATCGAAAGTCTCCTGTGCGGACGGCAGCACGGGGAGCGACAGCGACGTCCATGACGACAATCGGCAGGGATTGTCTATGCTTGAGCGCGCATGGCTCCTTCGGCCTCCCGTGTCCTCGGCGTCCTCATCTCCGGCCGCGGCAGCAATCTCCAGGCGATCATCGACGCGATTCAGGAAGGGCGGCTGGATGCCCGCATCGGCGTCGTGATTGCGAACCGGGCCGACGCCGCCGGGCTCGATCGCGCGCGCGACGCCGGCATCCCCACCGCCGTCATCGAACACACGGCGTTCGCGTCGCGCGGCGCATTCGAGGACGCGCTCGTCGAGCGACTGCAGGAGGCTGGCACGCAGGTGGTCTGCCTGGCGGGCTTCATGCGCATCCTCAGTCCCGTCTTCCTGGAACGCGCGCCGGGGCCCGTGCTGAACGTGCATCCGTCGCTGCTGCCCGCGTTCCCCGGCGTCGACGCGCAGACGCAGGCATGGCGGCATGGCGTGAAGGTGGCCGGGGCCACCGTGCACCTCGTCACCCCGGAGCTCGATGCCGGGCCGATCGTGCTCCAGGCCGTCGTTCCCGTATTCGACGATGACACGCCGGAGACGCTGACAGCGCGCATCCTCGTCGAAGAGCACCGCATCTACCCGGAAGCGATCGCACGCGTGCTGAGACCCGGCTGGTACATCGACGGCCGGCGATTCGTCCCGGTTCGGGGCATCACGTAGGGGCGGCCCTTGTGGCCGCCCGTTCAGGCCTGACGCTGCCGCAGCGTCAGGAGCGCGACTTCAGGCGGGCACCCCACGCGGCAGGGCACGAGCACGGTGCCAACGCCGCGACTCACGAACAGCGTCGATGCGCCGGCGTGCCCGACGCCTTCGGCGACGGGAAATTTGCTCGCGGCAAGCGCGCCAAGGATGGGCAGGGCGATCTGCCCCCCGTGCGTGTGCCCGGAGAGCACGAGCGGGATGTCGAGCGCCGCGGCTTCCTGCAATCGGTGCGGGTCGTGCGCGAGCAGGATCGTGAATGGCGCGCGGCCCTTCGCCACGCGTGTCACACCGGCCAGCGTGCGCGTCCAGTAGGTCACGCCGACCAGGTCCATCTTCTCGCCGCGCACCGACACGCGTGTGCGCGCGTCGGCCAGCACCGTCACGCCAGCCCTGCGCAGCATCCTCGGCACGTTCACCCCATCGTCGTGATTACCGAGGACGCCGAACACCCCGTGAGGCGGGCTCAGGCGCGAGAAGGGTGTGGCCGCGTCGGGCGTGTAGCGGCGGTCCTGTCGCGTGACGTAGTCGCCACCGAGCACCACCAGATCCGGACGTTCCGCGTCGAGAAGCGCGACGGCGCGTTCGATGAACGGCAGCGAGACGTACGCGCTGTGATGGGTGTCGGTGATGAGGCCGATCCGGAGACCGTCGAGCGCCGGCGGCAGCGCCACGCACGGAACGTCGGCTCGCGTGACGCCGAGATGGTGCCGCTCGTAGAGGGCGCCGTACGCGCTCTCGCCGACCACGAGCCCCGCCGCAACGCCAGTCGCCAGCCGCAACACGGCGCGCCGGCTCAGGAGTGACGAGGGTCGCACCGCCATCACTCCTATCCTACGCTCGGCATCAAGGTGTAGCCGCCGGACGTGTCCGGCGGCTCCGTGAGAGTGATGCCCGTGAAATTCTGAAATTCTGAAATTCTTTACGCGGCGTGCGAGACGACGAACGCGCGGGGCAGGCGGAGGACGATGCGCTGGGTGAGCGCGTCGGGGCGTGCGACGTCGAACTCCCCTCCGAACGCCGCCGCGAGATCGCGCAGCGCGGGCGGGATGTCGAGAGGCAGCACGCCGTATCCCTGTGCCGACAACGTCAGGCGCGCGTCGAGACGGCGCACGGCGAAGTCGCCGTCTGCCAGCGAGGGCGCTGGCGTTTCCACCGTCAGCGACAGTCGGCCGCCGAGCGGGAGTGCGTCGCGTGCCGACGTGACGAGCCCTGTCACGCATCGCTCGACATCGGAGGCCGACGCGCATACGTGGACGGGGGCGTCCGGGACAGCCAACTCCCACGTGACGTCTTCGGTGGCGAGCCTGGCGAGCACCGGCTCGAGCGACTGGAGGTGGCCGCTGAGTTCATCGAGCGCTGCCTGCGCCTCGCGGCGCTTGCGGACCGACGCGACCTGCGCGAGCAGGACGCGCGCGCGGTCCATGGCGCCTGCCGCACCCGTATCCACAGGCGGTGCGTCGATGGCGCGCGGTCCGCGCACCGTCGTTGCCTGGTCCACGATGGCGGCGCACTCGGCGGCGACGGCTTCAAGGACCGCGGTGAACGCTTCCGGACGTGCCATCTCCCCGAGATCGGCCGCATGATGCACCGACGCGTCAGCCAGCAGCCACGTCACGTCGCCGCCCTCGTCGACTCTGGCGAGACGTGCGCCGGCGACCCAGCGCGGCGGCTGTCCGGCGGCCATCTGCAGGCACACTTCGAATCGCGCGGCAGACAGATCGTCGGGGTCGCCGATGAGTGCGAGCGGCTCGGGGAGTCTGCCGGCGCCGACGAGTTCCGCGCCACGTGCGTAGCCGCAGAGTCCCGCGGCGTGGTCGTTGGCTTCGAGCACGCGTCCGTCACCCGTGGTGCGGACGAGCCCGATGTGCGCGACTTCCTGCAGGAGCCACCGCTGTTCGGGCGGCAGATCGATGGCCACGGTCTCGGTCGGTGGGCTGACCGGCGCCGGAGCGATGCGCGCGCGCTCCACTTCGAGCTCGAGTTCGGCCGCGCGTATCGACGCGTCGGCCAGTG
>CAYRAE010000209.1:0-1774 GCA_964422175.1 uncultured Luteitalea sp.
ACCTGCGCTACCTGCCGCGCAAGGGCTTCAAGGACCAGATCAAGCTCGCGAGGGCACGCATCAAGTTCCTGCGCCACTTCGCCAACCGCACACCCATCTTCATGTCGGACGCCGTGCGCGAGACGGTGCACGTCATCCCCTTCCGCGTCGAGCGCGAGAAGCTGTTCGTCAAGGCGCGCATCAACGGACGCTTCGACCGCGAACTCGTCGTCGACACGGGGGCCGAGATGACGGTGCTCTCCGAAGACGTCGCGCAGCGAGCGCAGGTGTATTCGGTGGCCGAGACGCTCAGCGCGGGCGTGGGCGACGTCGGCATGCGGCGCCTCAAGCTGGCGCGCATCGCGCGCCTGAAGATCGGCACGCTCGACGTGGAGCACGTGCCGACGATGGTGAAGGATCCGCCGCTGAAGAAGTGGCCGAGTGCCGACATCGACGCGTTCTCGCCGCTGGCGCTCGGCCTGTCGATGCGTGTGGACTACGGTGCGAAGGAACTGATCATCGCGCGCACGCTCCCGAAGGCGTCGGGGACGCCGGCGATGGAAGCGCCGCTCTGGGTCCATCGTCTCGCCACCGTGCGCGGGCGGCTCAACGGCGATCGCCCCGCCGCCTTCGTCGTCGATACGGGCGGGCAGGCGATTTCGATCAGCCGTACGGCGGCCGTCGGCCTCGAGCAGTTGGGCCGCTTCCGCCGCATTCCGCTCCGCGTGTTCGGGTCGTCGGGCTGGGACCGCGACGCGTTCCTGCTCCCCGGCGTCGATCTCGAAGTGGACGATGTGCGGATGGCGCAGACGTCACTCGTGGTGCTGAACCTGCGGGCGCCGAGCGTGCTCCTCGGCTACGAACTCGGCGGTATCCTCGGACACAAGTTCCTGAGCAAGTACCGCGTCAGCCTCGATCTGGACGAGGGGATGATGCGGCTGGACTGACAAGGTCCGCTTCGATGGCCGCCAGGCGCCGCTTGGCGGCCAGCCGCTGATCGCGCCGCACCTGCGCTTCGGCGGCCATCGCACGATCGGCATCCGTTTCCGGCACCAGATCCGGTACCTCCACGCGCCGGCCCTCGGCGTCGATCGCCACGAACGTCAGGTAGGCGTGCGAGGTCAGGCGCCGCTCACCCGTCAGCGTCTGCTCACTCATCACCCGCACCTCGACCTCCATCGACGTCCTGAACGTCGCCGTCACACGCGCCTGCAGGATGATGAGGTCGCCCACCTTGATGGGATGCAGGAACTGCAGCCCGTCCACCGCCGCCGTCACCACGCGCTGTCGCGCGTGCCTGAAACACGCAATCGCGCCAGCGATGTCGATGAGATGCATGACGGTTCCGCCGAGGATGAACCCGAGCGGATTGGCGTCGTTGGGCAGGACGACCTGGACCATTTCTGTGACAGGCACGGGTCAAAGGGTAAAAGGGAAAGGGGTAAGGGGTAAAGACAGAGAAAAAGGGGAAAGGCGCAAAGGGGAAAGGAGAAGGGGAAACCGGGCGCTACTTCGATGCCACGGACACGGCCACCAGCGACTCCGTCGTCATCGTCAACGCCGCGTTCGCGCGGGCGTACTTCGGTGATGAACCAGCGACGGGGAGGATGGTGCAGCTGTTGTTCCCGCGCAACCTGCCTCCCATGCGCATCGTGGGCGTGGTGGCGGACATGCGCAATTCGAGTGGTGCGGGATGGCGGCGCAGCACGAGTGCCCTGAAGGAGATTGCCGCACCGGGCCTGTTCGTGCCCGCGTCACAGGGAGCGCCACTCGCGACGGACTTCGGTTGGGCCGC
>CAYRAE010000209.1:1874-6649 GCA_964422175.1 uncultured Luteitalea sp.
CTCAGGGGAGAGTGAGAAAAGGGAGCGAAAGGGTAAGGGATAAAGGACAAGGACAGTCCCGAAGGAGGAAGTGTCGAAGAGTGAAGGGAAAGCACGAAAGGGGGGAAAGAAGGCGGAAGGACGCCGTGGTCCCTTCCTCCTTCTTCCGTGTACCTTTCAGCCTTCCGCCTTTGGGAGTGTCCTTATCCTTTTCCCTTTTGATCCCTTTTGATCCCTTTCCTCAGAAGTCGTATCCGATCCAGACCTTGAAGCGCGACTTGCGGAATCCGGCGCTGCCGCCGTTGAACGCGAAGGCGATGTCTTCCCATTCCTTGTTGAACAGCGTGCGCCACGACCAGTCGAAGTGGATCGGGAACCCGAGGAGGAAGGTCTCGAGGCCGAGGCCGTAGGAGGCGCGGCCGTCCTTCAGGCGGAAGCCGCTGATGATGCGGGGATCGCCGTAGACGGGCACCGGGATGCCGCTCTCGGGATTGTTCGGATCGGCCTGGAAGCCGATGATTGGCCTCACGACCTCGTCCGAACTCGACGCGAACTGGTACGACGTCGACGCGGTGTCGCCGCTGAAGCTCGCTGACGAGGGACGACCGAAGAGACTCGCCCCGCCCACGCCCGCAAAGACGACGGCGCGGACGCCGCCCATGACGCCGATGGGCGTGAGCATGGCCTCGATGAGCGGGAAGCGCAGTTCCGCGTTGGCGAAGAACCCCTTGTTGCCGAGGAACTCGAGGTAGTCGTAGCCGCGCAGTTCCGAGTTGCCGCCGAAGAAGAAGTAATCGGGCACGTCGCCGTCGCTGTGGAAGCCGCGGATGCGGAACGCCGCGACGCCGTTGGTGGCGATGCGCTGGTAGTAGCGTGCGTCACCGTCGAACGTCTGGCGCGCGAGCGTGTTGCCGATCTTCGGGGCCACCGTGTAGGCGAGGCGGAACGTGTGGCCGGCGAGCGGTCCGTACTCGCGGAACACGGTGGTCTCGCGCGTGAGCGCGACGGTGAACGGCACGGCCGTCCCGTTGTTGAAGAGCGATCCCCCGTAGAGCGCCTGCTGGTAGGCGTCCGAGTAGTCCTGCAGCGACTGATCGCGGAACTGATCGGAGTAGTGCGACACGCCGCCCGAGAGCTCGACGCGCGTGTAGCGGTTGAACGGGTAGATGGCGAAGATGCTCGCGCCGTTGATCGACCGCGTCGCGACGGCGTCATCGCGATCGAGGAAGTAGGTGAGCGACGGGTCGTAGAGGCCCGGGATCAGGCCGTAGTAGAACTGCGTCTGCGAGTACGCCTGGACGGCGAACTGCGTGCGGTGCGACAGGTTCGAGTACGAGCCCGCGAACGTGCGGTACTGCGCGACCGACGCCGCGAAGAACGTGAAGTTCTGATCGCCGAGGACGTCGCTGAACGAGATCGCGGTGCCGCCGAACAGGTCGCCGCCGCTCGTCACGCCCACGTTGATGGGCGGTCGGCCGTCGAGGAACATCTTCTCGAAGCGGCCCTTCACGCGGTTGTTGGCCGGGATGAGCGTGTGCGTGAGCGGCGCCTGGAAGTCGATCACCGGGGCGGCTTCGCCGAAGTCGCCCGACGCCGCCGCGAGCAGGGGTTCCTTCAGCGGCAGCACGTGGACTTCGTACTCGTCCTTGTACGGCGTGACGAACGCCACGCGCCGCTCCTCGCCGCCTGCCAGTGGCATCGGCGAGAAGATGCCCGTCAGCGTGTCCGTGTACTGCGCCAGTGCGCCCGTCTTGAGGTCGAGCGTCCACAGGTTGAAGATCTGCCCGTTCCTGACGACCTCGGGATCGACGGGGGCCGCCGGGTCCACGGCCGTCGACGGGAACACGATCAGGTTGGAGGCGAGGAACTGCGCCGCCCCTTCGTCGTGCGTCCCGAATGTGAGCTGCGTCTTGGTGCCGCTCGCGAGATCGAGGCGGAACAGCTTGTCGTTGCCGCTGATGCGTGCGAGGTAGATGAGGGACGCCCCATCGGGAGCGATCGTCGGCGCGTAGTCGGCAAACGCGTCGGACGTGAGATTGCGGATGTCGCCCGTCTCGATGTCGAGCTCGAAGATGTCGCCGACGGCGTTGCGCAGCGCGGAGAAGTAGACCTTCCGGCCGTCGAGCGAGAACTCCGGCGATTCGGGCACGTCCACCGCGTCGAGGTAGAACCGCTTCTCGATCTTGCCCGAGACCACGTTCTGGAGGATGAGCGAGCGCTGCTTCTCCGTCCGCACGAAGTACGCGAGCCTGTCGCCCACCGGCGACCACGCCAGCCACGGGACGCGGACCCACCGCGCGCCGGGGATGGCGAAGTACTCGAACCCCTGGTCCTTGCTGAATCCAGGCGTCAGGTTCCTGACGACCGAACGATCCTTGGTCGAGAGCAGGATGACGTCGACTTCGCCTTCCTTGCGATTGCCGGCCACGGCGGCGAGCAGGTCGCCCGACGGTGAGGGCTCCACCGAGAGGATCGCGGTGAACTTCGATTCCCGGCGGTCTGGTGCGAGATTGCGCCCGTAGTCGGCGGGCCGCTCCTTGTCACGGAACGCCTTGAAGCGATCCTTCATGTACTTGTCGAACTGCTGATCGAACTCGTCGGCCGTGACGTGGAAGGCTTCCTCGAACGCGGCGTCGCCGCCGCCGATCACGCTCTTGCGCAGCGCGAACAGGAACTGCCTGATGCCTTCCTTGCCCCATCGCGCCTCGATGAACTCGAAGCACGCGTGGCCCAGGTTGTAGACGAGCCGCGAGGGGCCCGATGCGCCGTAGCCCTCCATCTTGCTCATCTTCGGGATGATGTCGGCCACCGCCGCGTCGCGGACCGTCATCAGGTCGAGCGGGTTCCACACGCCGGCCATGTAGTCGGCCAGGCCCTCGTCCACCCACAGCGGGACCGTCCGCCGCACGAGCGAGCGGGGGATGATGTCGAACTCGAAGATGTGCGTCAGTTCGTGCGTGATGAGCCGGTACAACTGGTCTGGCGGCTCGTCGATCGGCACGAGCATCCTGTTGCGCGACGGCTCGGCGAACGCGGCGACACCGTCGCTGACCGCGCCGGGGATCACGTTCTGCTGCTGGAACTCGGACTGCGTCTTGAAGATCAGGAGCGGAACCTTGAAGGCGAGATCGTTCTTCAGTTCCGACGAGATCTTCTGGTACGCACTCTCGGCATACCCCGCGATCCGCTCGAGGTGCGCCTCGGTCTCGGGGTAGTAGTACACCTCGAAGTGGTCGGTCGTGTAGATCTGCCACTTGAAGTTGTCGTAGCGCACTTCGTTCTTGCCGAAGTACGGCACGAATGGCGTCTGCGCGAGTGCGGGCGATTCAACGGACGCCAGCAGGACGCCTAGGGCAGCGGCGCGGCGCCACGCACGCAGGGGCGTAAGCATGCAATCTCCTCGGGACGTGCGAAAAGGCAGGGCGCTGGGCACACAGCTGGGCAGCTCTGCGTCATGGTACTGCAAACGGGGAACCCGGCAACCGGCAACCGGCAACGGGCAACCGGACACCATCACCGGTTGCCCCTGTTCCTCGTGCTCCGACGTGATGTCCCGCTACCCGTTGCCGGTTGCCGGGTTGCCGGTTGCCGGCATGCTGCCGCTTGCTACACTTGACTCCATGAACATGCGGTGGATCCTGGCTGGGGTTGGGGCGTTGGGGCTGGGGCTGGCGGCGGTGCCCTTCATTCCGCTCGGCACGAGCACGGCGGCGATGCCGGGGGAGGCGGTCGCGGGCTGCGACGCGAAGCCGACGCGGGCAGACTACAGCTTCACGGTGCCCGACGTGGATGGCAAGTCGGTACGTCTGGCCGACTACGCGGGCAAGGTGGTGATGCTCAACTTCTTCGCCACCTGGTGCGGGCCGTGCAAGTTCGAGACGCCGATGTTCGTGCAGCTCCAGGAGCAGTACCGCAGCCAGGGCGTGGCGTTCATCGGCGTGCAGGTGCAGGACGATCCCGCGCTGCTCAAGGCCTTCCGCGACGAATACAAGGTGAACTACCCGCTGCTGGTCGCCAACGAGCGCGACGACATCGACGAGGCGTACGGCCCGCTGTGGGGCCTGCCCATGACGCTGATGATCGGTCGCGACGGCACCATCTGCAAACGCCACATGGGGCTGGCGTCGAAGGAGCAGGTGGAGAAGGAGATCAGACGGCTTCTCTGACGGCAACCGGCCCGCCTCCGCGCTCGCGCGCTACGGCGCGGGCAGGTCTGCAGGCTCGGTGCTATGATCGTCTGGTGTCGACCGACAGAGCCCTCGGAGGATTCACCCACGCCCGGCTCGCGTGCGGTTGCCGTATCACGTTCCGCGAGGGCGTCGAGGGCAGTCCGGTCGTGGTCGTCGTCGCCGACAAGTCGCCGCAGTGTGCGTCGACGCTGCACGTAGCCGGACTCCCGGTGTTCGACACGCGCGAATCCCTGCGCCCCTCGACCCGTCTCGGGTTCCTCGAAGAAGAAGAGTACGAAGAGGAAGGCTGAACGTCGGCCTTCGCTTACGAGTGCCCGCCGGCGCCCGAATCGTCGGACGCCGGAGGTGTCTCGGCCTTCCCGGCCCGCTCCACCCCTCGCCCCGCGCGCACGAGCGCCTGCCGAAGGACGAACTCGATCTGCCCGTTGAGGCTGCGCAGATCGTCGTTCGCCCACCGCTGAACCGCGTCGAGCACCAGCGGATCGATCCGTACGAGGAAGGCGCGTCTCTGAGCCATCGTCCTTTCGTCGGGGTTCCCTACTGGTAGATCGTGCCGGCGTTGATCACCGGCTGCGTGCTGCGTTCGCCGCAGAGCACCACCAGCAG
>CAYRAE010000210.1:0-6643 GCA_964422175.1 uncultured Luteitalea sp.
CCGAGCGCCGCGCAGGCCTCGGCCGCGGCGGCCGGATCGTGATCCCAGAGCCAGATGGCGGCCCCGGACCGCAGCAGGCGCTCCGCGATCGCGCGTCCGATGCCCTGAGCGCCGCCCGTCACCACGGCATGACGGGATGTGAGGTCGTACTGGTGCATGAGGGGATTATCTGTCGCACCGGTGGCAAGGACAGTGCGACAAGGACGGAGGACGCAGGAAGTCGAGGACGAGGGGCAGGATCAGGGCAGACGAACGCTGCCAGCGCGGCGTGATCTGCGACGATGGAGCTACCGGTACCGAGCAGATGATCTCACCTGCGCAGTGGTTTCGCTGACGGCAGGTATCGAGACTATTCTGACGCCGAATGGCGATATCGACGCGTTCCTCCGCCGCCACGCCATCCAGACAGGTCGTCTTCCGTGCGCGTGGGTTGACGAAGGTCTATCACATGGGCGAGGTGGAGGTGCGAGCGCTGGCCGGCGTCGATCTCGACCTCGTGCAGGGCGAGCTGCTGGTGCTGCTGGGGGCATCTGGCAGCGGCAAGTCCACGCTGCTCAACATCCTCGGCGGCCTCGACGTGCCGACCAGCGGCGAGGTCGTCTACCGCGACCACGTGCTCAGCGGGGCAGACGAGCGCAGCCTGACGGCGTATCGTCGCGAACACGTCGGGTTCGTCTTCCAGTTCTACAACCTGATTCCGAGCCTCACGGCTCGCGAGAACGTGGCGTTGGTGACCGAGATCGCCACCGACCCGATGACGCCCGAGGAGGCACTCGGTCTGGTCGGCCTCACCACCCGCCTCGATCATTTCCCGTCGCAGTTGTCCGGCGGTGAGCAGCAGCGTGTCGCCATTGCCCGCGCCATCGCCAAGCGCCCCGACGTGCTGCTCTGCGACGAGCCGACAGGCGCGCTCGACAGCGCCACGGGCAGTCTCGTGCTGGAGGCCATCGATCGCATCAACCGTGAGCTCGGCACGACGACAGCCGTCATCACCCACAACGCCGGCGTCGCCGCGATGGCCGACCGCGTCGTGACGCTGGCCGACGGCCGCGTCACGTCGATCCGCGAGAACACGACGCGCGTCTCGCCGCGCGAGCTGCAGTGGTGAGCGCATGATCCGCGCGCTCGATCGCAAGCTGCTTCGAGACCTGTGGCGCCTCAAGGGCCAGGCGCTCGCGATCGCGTCAGTGATGACCGTCGGACTGGCGATGTTCGTCGCGTACCTGTCGACGTTCACCTCGCTGCAGCTCACGCAGCAGACGTACTACGACCAGCAGCGCTTCGCGGACGTGTTCGCCACCGTCAAGCGGGCACCGCTGGCGCTGCGTTCACGCATCGTCGCGATTCCCGGCGTCTCCCGGATCGAACTGCGCGTCGTGGCAGACGTCACGCTCGACATCGACGGACTCGCCGAACCGGCGACTGGACGCTTGATCTCTGTCCCGGTGCCGCGCAGGCCGATGCTGAACGACCTGTACCTGCGTCGCGGGCGCTACCTCACACCAGGGCGGCCGGACGAAGTACTCGTCAGCGAGAGCTTCGCGCTCGCGCACGATCTCGATCCCGGCGCCACTGTGCCGGCGTTGATCAACGGCCGCCGCCGCCTGCTGCAGGTGGTCGGCGTCGTGCTGTCGCCCGAGTACGTCTACACGGTGCGGTCGGGTGAGGTCGTCCCCGATGCGAAGCGCTACGGCGTCTTCTGGATGGATCGGCGGGCGCTCGGTGCGGCGTTCGACATGGAAGGCGGCTTCAACGACGTCGCACTGACGCTGTCGCCAGAGGCCAGTGAGGCCGCGGTGATCGCCGCGCTGGACGATGTCCTGCGACCGTACGGCGGTTTCGGCGCCATTCCGCGTCGCCTCCAGGCCTCGCACTGGGCACTGAGCAACGAACTCGACCAGTTGCGCGGCTTCGGCTCCATGGTGCCGCTGATCTTCCTCGCCGTCGCGGCCTTCCTGCTCAACGTCGCCTTGACGCGCATCGTCTCCGTGCAGCGCGAGCAGGTCGCAGCGTTGAAGGCGCTCGGGTACACCAACGCCGAGGTCGGATGGCACTACGTCAAGTGGAGCCTCGTTGTCGGCGTGGCGGCCTCGGCGGCCGGCACGCTCGGCGGCGCGTGGATGGGGAACGGTATCGTCGGTCTCTACAACGACTTCTTCCGCTTCCCGATTCTGCTCTATCGCATGCCGCTCTCCGTGGTGCTGCTCGGCGTGGTCATCAGTCTCGGCGCGAGCATCGGCGGCGCGCTCGGTGCCGTTGGTCGCGCTATCCGGTTGCCTCCCGCCGAAGCCATGCGCCCGGAACCGCCCGGCCACTATGGCGCGAGCCTCGTCGAACGCCTGGGGTTACGCCATCTGCTCGGGCCGGCGTCCCGCATGGTCGTTCGCAACATCGAACGCCAACCCGTTCGTGCCGCGACGTCGGTGCTGGGCATCGCGATGTCGACCGCGATGATGGTGCTCGGGCTGTTCATGTATGACTCGATCGACGAGATGATGCGTGTACAGTTCGAGCTGATCCAGCGCCAGGACGTCACCGTCGGCTTCGTCGAGCCTCGCTCCGATGCCGCCGTGTACGAACTGCAGCGGCTGCCGGGCGTGATGGCCGTCGAGCCGCTGCGTGCAGTGGCCGTTCGTCTGCACTCCAGACAGCATTCCCGCCAGCTCGCCGTCACAGGCCTGCCAGACACTCCACGCCTGCAGCGCGTGGTGGACACCTCCGGACGCGCGATCGATCTGCCTGCGCAGGGCCTCGTCGTCTCCCGGACGCTGGCCGACGTCCTGCGGATCTCGGCCGGCGACATCGTCTCGATGGAGGTGCTCGAAGGCCGTCGGCCCACGATGACCGTGCCGGTGACCACGGTGGTCGACGAGTACCTCGGGCTGTCGGCCTACATGAATCGCGAGGCCCTGCGTCAGCTGCTCGTCGAAGCCGATGTGCTGTCCGGAGCGCACCTGATCGTCGACCCGAATGCTGCCGGTGTGCTCTATCAGCGACTGAAGGCGATGCCCGCGGTGGGCGCCGTCGTGTTGACGCAGGCCGTTGTCGAAGCCCTCGACGAAACCCTGGGCGAGACGATGGGCGTCATGATCGCCTTCAACATCCTGTTTGCGGCGATCATCGCCTTCGGCGTCGTCTACAACGCCGCCAGGGTGTCGCTCTCGGAGCGCAGCCGCGAACTGGCGAGCCTGCGTGTGCTGGGCTTCACGCGCGTCGAGATCTCCGCCATCCTCCTCGGCGAGTTGGCCGTCCTCACCATCGTCGCCATTCCGCTGGGTCTCGCGATAGGGTATGGCCTGGGCTGGACGATGGTGTCCGTGTTCCAGACGGAGCAGTACCGGTTCCCGATGGTCGTGTCAGCGCGCACGTACGTGTCGGCGGCGGCGGTGACGATCGCCGCCGCCCTGGTGTCGGGCCTCGTCGTGCGGCGCCGGCTCGATCGCCTCGATCTGGTTGCCGTGCTGAAGACTCGCGAGTGAAGGACCGTCGATGACAGAAACCAGGGGACGCGCGTGGATCACCAGGCGTCGGGTGCTGCTGATGCTTGCCGCGGTTGCCGTGGTGGCGTTGACGGCATGGGCCCTGCGTCCCCGCGCCCTGGTCGTGGAGACCGCCGCCGTGGTGCGAGGGCCGATGCAGGTGACGCTCGACGAAGACGGCGAGACGCGCGTGCACGACAGGTACATCGTGTCGGCACCTGTGGCGGGGCGCGTCCTGCGCGTCGACCTCGAGCCGGGCGATCGCGTCGTTGCCGGCCAGACGATCGTGGCCACGCTTCGCCCGGCCGCAGCCGGTCTGCTCGACGTACGCACGCGATCGGAGCTGCAGGCGCGCGTCGCGGCGGCTCAGGCCGCGGCCGGTGCCGCGCGTGCGGAGCATGAGCGCGTTCGTGTGCAGTTGGCGCAGGCCGAGCGCGACCAGGCACGGGCGCAACAACTGGTAGCGGCTGGCGCCGTCTCGCGCGAACGTGTCGAAGTGGCCAGTGTCTCAGTTGCGACGCTGCGGCAGGAGACCGATGCGGCGCGCGATCGCGTCCGCGTCGCTGATGCCGATCTGCGCATGGCGCGCGCCAGTCTCATCGTGCCGTCGCGTGACGAGGGTGGTACGACAGTCGTCGTGCGGTCGCCCATCGACGGAGTCGTGCTGCGCCGACTGCGTGAGAGCGAGGCGGTCGTGCCGCAGGGTGAGCCGATCCTGGAACTCGGCGACATCGGACGGTTGGAGGCCGTCGCTGACTTCCTGTCGACCGATGCCGTGGCGATTAGAGAGGGCCAGCGCGCCCTGATCGATCGCTGGGGCGGCACCGAGCCATTGACCGGACGTGTCCGCCGCGTCGAACCGGCCGGCTTCACGAAGGTGTCGGCGCTCGGGGTCGAGGAGCAGCGCGTCAACGTTGTCGTGTCGATCGACGATCCGCGATTGTCGTCTACGCCGCTCGGTGACCGGTTTCGCGTCGAGGTACGGGTGGAGATCTGGGAGGCGGACGACGTGCTGAAACTGCCGATCGGCAGCCTCGTGCGCGATGGTGACGGCTGGTCCGTGTTCGCCATTCGCGATGGACGCGCGGTGCGCACGCCGGTGCGCATCGGTCGGCGCAACGATCTCGACGCACAGGTGGAATCGGGCCTGGACGAGGGCGCGACAGTGGTGGCGTTTCCGGGCAGCAGTCTCACCGACGGCGCGCGTGTCGTATCGCAGCCGACTGGGTGAGCAGATCCCGTCACCGAGACATCGCCGTCTGCTGCACGATCTCGAAGGGGACGGCGCGTTCGGCGATGGTCTTGCCGTCCGGCGTGAGACTCTGGACGGCGAGCACGTACTGCGCCGGCGGGAGTGATGTGGTGTCGAACGCGAGCGTGAGGTTCTCGGTGGACGGATTGGTATCACCGTCTGCCGGCTGTCTCGACACGGGCACCAGCACGGTCCTGCCTGACGAGAGTGCCACGAGCGTGGCCGTCACGCCGAGCGTTGTCTGTGCTGCGTCTCGATCGCGGTGATAGAGCTGCGCGAACGCCGTGACGCGATCACCGGCGACGAAGCGGCGCGTCGTGGTCGGCGGTCCGGAAAGCAGATCGTAAGGCCACGGCTGCCCCGACGTGGTGACCATGACGGCCGGCAGCGAGGTGAGGGCGATGCCGCTCATGGTGACGGCGGATCGACCGAAGTCCGGGACCTCGACCTCGGCGATCGCTAGCCCGCGACGCGTGCTGTTGGCCGCGATGCCCGCCACGCGCACCTGGTAGTGCCCGGGCTCCAGCTCGAGCGTCGACAGCCAGCGGGTGCCCATCGCGCGGGCGCGCGCCACGTCGTTCTCCTTGAACGCGAGATGCATGGCGGCCTGCGTGCCGTTCGCGGCCCGACCCATGGCGTCCACCGTCAGCACCGCGAGATCGACGCGCTCGGTGAACTGCGCGCCCGTCGGCTCGAACGCGAGGTGACTGCCATCGACTTCCACGACGAGGTGGACGCCCGTGGCGTCTGCCCCCGCTCTGAACGGAATCGCCTGTACGCGCAGCGCGAGGCCTGGTACGGGCAGCGCGCTGCGGAGCAGTTGCGCGAGGTCAGGCAGCAGTTCGGGAGCCGTGTCCGCGGGCGTGTCTCGCACCGCGTCGTTGCGCAGCGGTACGAGGTAGCCCTTGCGCGTGACGACACTGACGCCCTTTCTCGCGACGCGGACGTCGATCTTGCGGAACGATCCGCCCCTGGCCGACCCGCTCGGTTCGAAACCGAGGACGTAATACGAGCTGTTCTCGCGCACGATGCGCGTGAACGCCGCATCGAGGCCATTGACGTCGGTGGCGGCGAATCCGCCGGTGGGTTCGGTCAATCCCCGCAGGCTCTGAATCGACTGCGCGTCCTCTCCCATCCGCCCGGGCTCTGCGAGATCGACAGTCGTCCGCTCAGCGTAGAGAGGGCGCTCGATCGCGTCCTCCTCTCCCGTCGCCAGTCCGCGCGGGTCGAGGGCATACATGGTGACGTTGGCGCGCGTGGCCGCCGACAGGGCATCGGCCATGGTGTGCGTCACCTCGGAGGCATATCGCTGCACGTCGCCCATGACGTCGGCCACGTTGTAGTCGATGCCTTCGCTGAAGTAGAGGAGCGCCTTGCGGCGGCCGCCTGTCGAGGCCAGCGTCCGTGTCACGTCGACCAGCGTGGCCATCGATGCCCGCGCGCGGTACGCGCGCTCGCCGTCGTTCGGATCGCGGTTGTCCCGCAGCGCCGCTCCGCCACCCAGTCGCGCGTCGACATACCGGTCGTACGTCGCCGAGCGAAGTTTCCTGCCGTTGAATTCCTCGATCGATGCCAGGAGCCGCTGGCGGTCGCGCGAGAACCCGAGCGCATGCGTACGCCCGCCGACCAGGACCACAGACACGAGGTCGCCGTCGGCCGTGTAGCGTTCGATGAACGTTCTCGCGCTCTCGCGCACACGCAGCGTGCGCTCCGATGCGACGTGCAGGTCGTCGAGCACCAGCACATAGAGCCTCGCATCGTCATGTAAGGTATTACTTTCGATTCGTTCGATCGACGTCGTCGCTTCCGATGCGATAGGCGCGTCGCCGTCGCCGGCCGTCGCGATCGGTGCCGGCAGATCGACCCTGGTGAAGGCCGCGATGCGCTGCCGGCGCCCCTGCTCGAAGAGCTG
>CAYRAE010000211.1:0-6623 GCA_964422175.1 uncultured Luteitalea sp.
CGTGACGGAGGTGTCGCGGGCCATGGACGCCGACTCGCGCGCCTATCTCGTCAAGATCGCCCTGCCTGCCGACGCGCGCGTGCGGACGGGGATGTTCGGACGCGCGCAGTTCGCAGGCCCCCCGTCAGCGTCTCGCGTGGTGCCGGCGTCGGCGGTGCGACGCCAGGGCCAGGTGGCGTCGGTGTTCGTCGAGGACGGCGACGTCGCCCGCCTGCGGCTCGTGGTGGCGGGCCGCGCCACGGCCGACGGCATCGAGATCGTTGGCGGCCTCGCGGATGGCGACCGTGTCGTCATCGCACCGCCGCAGACGCTCGTCGACGGCAGTCCGATCAGGACGAGGAGCGAGTGATGGGGTCGCTCGGCATGGCAGGCCGTCTCGCGGCGGCCTTCGTCCACTCGAAACTCACGCCGCTCGTGATCGCCGCCTCGATGGCGCTCGGCGCGCTGGCCATCGTGGCGCTGCCTCGTGAGGAGGAACCGCAGATCATCGTGCCGATGGTCGACGTGTTCGTCGACCTGCCAGGAGCCACGCCTGCGGAAGTCGAGCAGCGCGTCACGCGCCCGGTGGAGCAGATGCTCTCGGAGATCCCCGGCGTCGAGTACGTCTACTCGACGTCGAGCCCGGGACGCGCCATGGTCATCGTCAGGTTCGAGGTGGGCGAGGACCAGGAACGCGCGCTGGTCAGGCTGAACCAGAAACTCGCGAGCGCACGCGACAGGATTCCAGCCGACGCGCAGGGTCCTGTCGTCGCGCTGCGATCGATCGACGATGTGCCAATCCTGGGCGTGACGCTGTGGTCCACGCGCTACGACGATCACCAGCTCCGTTTGCTTGCCGCACAGGTGCAGGAGGCCATCAAGGAGGTCGCCGACGTCTCGGACGTCTCGATCATCGGTGGGCGTCCGCGCGTAGCGAGCGTCGAGATCGATCCGGCAACGCTGGAGGTCTACGGACTCGATCCGCTGCAGGTGCGTCAGGCGATCCTCGGCAGCGTGCGCGCATCGGCGAGCGGGCCGCGCGTCGGCGAGCAGACAGCCACGCTCGACGCCGGCGTGCGTCTCCAGTCGATCGACCAGCTGCGAGACGTCGTGGTCGCGTCGCGAGCAGGTCGCCCCGTGCGCGTGTCCGACGTCGCGTCCGTGGCAGACAGGGACGCCGACCCCACGACATACGTGCGTCATCACTCACGCGATGCCGGTGGCGCATCGGCCGTCACGATCGCGGTTGCCAAGCGTGCCGGCACCAACGCCATCGACATCTCGCGTCACGTGAAGGCGCGCGTCGACGGCCTGCGCGGGTCGCTCCTGCCCGCCGACGTCCACGTGGCCATCACGCGCGACTACGGAGAGACCGCGGCCGAGAAGAGCAACGAGCTCCTGTACCACATGGCCATCGCCGTCGTGTCGGTGTCGATCCTGATCTGGCTCGCGCTCGGCCGACGGGAAGCCGTGGTCGTCATGGTGGCCATTCCCGTCACGCTGGCGCTCACGCTGTTCATGTTCTACCTGTACGGCTACACGCTGAACCGCATCACGCTCTTCGCGCTGATCTTCTCGATCGGCATCCTCGTGGACGATGCGATCGTTGTCGTGGAGAACGTGGTGCGCCATGCCCGCCTGTCGACCGGGCAGGATGGCCTCACGGCCATCGTGATTCGAGCCGTCGACGAGGTCGGCAACCCGACCATCCTCGCGACCCTGACAGTCGTGGCCGCGATCCTGCCGATGGCGTTCGTCGGCGGGTTGATGGGGCCGTACATGCGTCCCATTCCCGTTGGCGCCTCCGCCGCGATGCTGTTCTCGCTCGTCGTGGCGTTCGTCGTCACGCCATGGGCGGCCGTCAGGTTGCTGCGCCAGGACGATGCGCACCACGATGCTGGCGAGGACGCGTTCACGAGGTGGTACCGGCGTGCGATGGGACCGCTCATCGCCGATCGTCGCCGCCGCGTCGCGTTCCTGGTGGGTCTCGTGGCGCTCCTCGTCGGCGCGATGGCGTTGGTGCCCTTGCGGCTCGTCACCGTCAAGATGCTGCCGTTCGACAACAAGAGCGAGTTCCAGGTTGTTGTCGACATGCCGGACGGCACGCCGCTGGAACAGACGGCGGCCGTCACCGCACGGCTGGCGGCGGCCGCGCTTGGCGACCCTGCCGTCCGCGACGTGCAGGACTACGTGGGGACCGCTTCGCCCCACAACTTCAACGGCCTCGTGCGGCACTACTTCCTACGGCAGTCGCCGCACCTGGGCGATCTCCAGGTAAACCTCCTGCCGAAGCACGATCGCGCGGAGTCGAGTCACGACGTGGCGCGTCGCGTGCGCGAGCGCCTGCTGCCGATCGCGCGCGCCGCCGGCGCGACGATCCAGGTGGCCGAGGTGCCGCCCGGACCGCCTGTGCTGCAGACGCTCGTGGCCGAGGTGTACGGGCCTGATGCGGCGCAACGACTGGCGCTGGCCACCGACGTCAGGCGCATCTTCGAGGCGACGGCAGGCGTGGTCGACACGGATTGGTACGTCGAAGACGCGCACCCACGCCTTTCGCTCATCGTCGATCCGGAGAAGGCCGCGTCCGCCGGCGTGGCGCCGGCCACCGTGGCCGGGCTCGTACGCATGGCCGCGGACGGGGAGGCCGCGGGTGTCCTGCACGACGAGACGGCGCGCGAGGACGTGCCGATCCTGCTGCGCCTGCGGCGCGAGGCGCGCGACGATCTGGCGTCGTTCCTGGCGTTGCGTCTCGCAGGACCGAGGCCGGTCTCGATCGGAGAACTGACGCGACTGGAGCGGCGCGTCGAGGACAGCAGCATCTACCACAAGAACCTGCTGCCAGTGACGTACGTAACGGCAGACCTCGCAGGTGAGGACGAAAGCCCTGTCTACGCCATCCTCCGGATGAACGAGGCCATCGCCGGCCTGCGACTGCCGGATGGACACGGCGTGGCCGTCCACAACGCGACGCAGCCGGAACAGACATCGCGGCCGTCGATGAAGTGGGACGGCGAGTGGCACATCACCATCGAGGTCTTCCGCGATCTCGGCCTGGCGTTCGGGGCCGTGCTGATCCTGATCTACATCCTCGTTGTCGGGTGGTTCGCCTCGTTCAGGACACCTGTCGTCATCATGCTGGCGATTCCGTTCTCGCTGGTGGGCATCCTGCCGGCGCACGCGATGATGGGCGCCTTCTTCACGGCGACGTCGATGATCGGCTTCATCGCCGGTGCCGGCATCGTCGTGCGCAATTCGATCATCCTCGTGGACTTCATCGAACTGCGCCTGCGTCAGGGAATGCTGCTCGACGAGGCAGTGGTCGATGCCGGCGCCGTGCGCTTCAGGCCGATGGCGCTCACGGCAGCGGCGGTGATCGTCGGCGCGGGCGTCATCCTGTTCGACCCGATCTTCCAGGGACTCGCGATTTCGCTCATGGCCGGTGAAGTGGCGTCGCTGCTGCTGTCACGGATGGCGATTCCCGTCCTCTATTACATGGGAGCGACACGACGGCCGCTCATCGGAGCCGAGACCACGCCACCCACGACCGACCCCGCGCCAATCGAGGCGCACTGACACGCTCGGAAGGAGTCACCAATGGCGACGCGCACGATGGACATGCACCAGGCAACGACCGCACATGGACGATGGACGGTGGAACGCATGCTGCGTCTCGCAGCCGGTACCTTCGTTCTCGTCTCGGCAGGACTGGCGCTCGCCGTCCATCCGAACTGGCTGTACGTGACTCTTCTCGTCGGCGCGAACCTGTTCCAGTCCGCGTTCACGAACTGGTGTCCGCTCATGGCCCTACTGCGAAGGGCCGGGATGAAGTGACAGGGACCGGCAACGGGCAACGGGCAACCGGCAACCGCTTGGTCCGGTCGGAGGCCCGACGTGGCTGCCGCGATGGCCTTCCGGTTGCCCGTTGCCGATTGCCCGTTGCCGGTCCGTATCCTGTACTGGCACGAGCACTGACGGGCGATGTATCGTGACGCGTGCACGGCCCGCGGCAGAGCGTCGACGGCCGTACCAGACTGCTATGGACACCCTGAACGGACTCCCTCTCGTCGCTCCCCAAGTGACTCCGGTCCTCGATCCGGCGTTTCGGCCCGCCGTACTCGCCGTGCGCGCGTTCCGCCAGCAGGTGGCCGCGGCGGGCGGCGGCGTGCCTGTCCGCCTCGCCATCGAGCAGGCCGACGGATCTGTCTTCCGCTTCGATATCGCCGTGCTCCCGGCGTCGCATCCCGGCGCGGCCGGCAACGCGGCCTTCGTAGAACGCTTCGTCAAGTTCCTGCTGTGGTCGCGCGGTGGCTGGCGGATCTACGTGGATGGCCCCGCCGAGCTCGCCGACGCGTTGCGGACGCACTACACCGATACGGCCACGGGTCGCTTCGACGCGGATCTGGTGGCCTTCCGGATGTTCGATCACGCCATCGAGGTGGTCCACACGAGCGACCTGCCGGCGGAACGATCGGTGACAAAGCCGCTCGGCCGCCACCTGTCGGGCTATCGGATCGGGTTCGATCTCGGTGGGAGCGATCGCAAGGTCGCCGCGGTGGTGAACGGCGAGGTCGTCTTCAGCGAAGAGACGGTGTGGGACCCGTACCACAAGCCGGATCCGCAGTATCACTTCGACGGCATCATGGACTCGCTGCGCAAGGCCGCGGAACACCTGCCGCGCGTCGACGCAATAGGTGGGTCGGCTGCCGGCGTCTATGTGAACAACCGCGTCAAGGCCGGCTCGCTGTTCCGCGGCGTGTCACAGGAGCTATTCGACGCGCGCGTGAAGGACATCTTCTTCGAGGTGAAGCGCGCCTGCCAGGACGTGCCGTTCGAAGTCGTGAACGACGGTGAGGTGACGGCGCTGGCGGGTTCGATGTCGCTCGGCAAGAACGCGATCCTCGGCGTCGCGCTCGGTACGAGCACCGCGGCCGGGTACGTCACGCCCGACGGCAACATCACGTCGTGGCTCAACGAACTGGCGTTCGTGCCCGTGGCGTTCAATCCCGACGCGCCCGTCGACGAATGGTCCGGCGACTTCGGCGTGGGGTCGCAGTACTTCTCGCAACAAGCCGTGGGTCGCCTCGCCCCCGTGGCCGGTATCGAGACGCCGGCCGACATGGGCCTGCCCGAGAAGCTCAAGGTCGTGCAGAAGCTGCGCGCGGAAGGGCACGCGGGTGCACGGCGCATCTACGAGACGCTCGGCACGTATCTCGGATACGGCGTGGCGCACTTCGCCGACTTCTACGACATCGCGCACGTGCTCGTACTCGGGCGTGTCACGTCGGGCCCCGGCGGCGACGACATCGTCAACGGCGCGCGGCACGTGCTGAACGTGGAGTTTCCGGAGCTCGCCACTCGGATCACGTTCCATGTCCCAGACGAGAAGGACAAGCGGCACGGCCAGGCGATCGCCGCGGCGAGCCTGCCCGAGGTGGCGTCGTGAGCGACGCCAACCCGTACCTCACGTACGTCTCGTCGATCGCGCAACTGGTGCGCGACGGCAAGGCGTTCCAGCTCGGGGGCTTCCCGATGCCGGCGCACGTACCGGCGGCAGCCGATGCGCCGCGCGCGCTGATCTTCTCGCCGCATCCGGACGATGAGTGCATCATCGGCGGGCTGGCGCTGCGCCTGCAGCGCGAGGCGGGCTATCGCGTCGTGAACGTGGCCGTGACGCAGGGCAGCAACAAGGCGCGTCAGCAGGGGCGGTGGGACGAGCTCGCGAAGGCGTGCGAGTACCTCGGGTTCGATCTCGTGCAGACGATCCCGGGCGGCCTCGAGAAGATCAACGCGAAGACGCGCACGAACGACCCGACGCACTGGGCTGCGGCGGTCGACGTGATCGCACGCATCATCGGCGAGCACCAGCCGTCGGTGGTGTGCTTCCCGCACGACACGGACTGGAACAGCAGCCACATCGGCACGCACCACCTGCTCCTCGACGCGCTCCTGCGACAGCCGGCCGGCTTCAGCTGCCATGTCGTGGAGACGGAGTTCTGGGGCGCGATGTCCACGCCGAACCTGATGGTGGAGTCGAGCGTGCAGGACCTCGCGGACATGATGACCGCGCTGTCGTTCCACGTCGAGGAAGTGCGCCGCAACCCCTATCACTTGCTCGTGCCGGCGTGGATGCAGGACAACGTGCGGCGCGGCGGGGAAGTCGTCGGCGGCCAGGGCGGCGCCGCACCGGACTTCCTGTTTGCGACGATTTACCGCCTGCGCGAATGGCGCGATGGCGCGCTGCATCACCGGTACGAAGGTGGGCGTATTCTCGACGCCGCCACCAACCCGTCGACGCTGTTCGCCTGAGCGCGACTACCGCGCGTCGCTGGCAATCACCGCATCGAGACGTCCAGAGGCCAGGACGTCGTCGATGTGCGCCGCGATGCGCGCCATCACGGCCGGCACGCTCTTCGAGGTGTTGACGCTCACGCCGCTGTCGCTCTCGATGTGCTGCACGTACACGATCACGCCGTCGATCGTCAGGCGTGGCGTCGCGATCGTGGCGTACTCGTCTTCGATGCGCTGACCCTTCAGTTGCGTCACCAGGATGTCGACAATCGCCGCCTGCAGTGCGGCGCCGCCGGGCGAGACGACGTACGACTGCCATTCGCCGTCGGCGGCCTCGGAGAGCGCGCCGCGATACG
>CAYRAE010000212.1:0-6611 GCA_964422175.1 uncultured Luteitalea sp.
GTGAGCGTGATGACGAGAAGAGCCTGTCGCAGCATCTGGGTCTCCGGGGTACCCTCGCGAGAATCGTGATCCGGACCACGAAAATCGTGATCCGATCCCCGATGCCCCTGTCGTCGACGCCAGTCAGCGACTTGACGTTTCGTTCGGGGGTACGTCCCTCGCGCGATGATCTAGCAAGTTCCGCGCCGGATCGAGCCCGGCGCGACGCGTACCCGCACGCCCAGAGTGTGGGAGCCGTGAGCGCGTCGAGTGTGGTACGCTTTGGGTTTGGCCGCTGTCCAAGGAGCCAGACCATGAAGCCAGAAATCCATCCCGAGTACTACGCCGTGGAGGCCCGGTGCGCCTGTGGCGCCACCTGGAGCGCTCGCTCCACGAAGAAGGAGCTGCACCTCGAAATCTGCAGCAGCTGCCACCCGTTCTTCACGGGCCGCCAGAAGCTGGTGGACACCGAGGGTCGCGTGCAGCGCTTCACCCGCAAGTTCGGTGCGACAACCGTTGCCGCACGCAAGGCCGCGGAAAAGGCCAGGAAGGGCGCGTCGGCCTAGTCCGTTTCGCGCGCTGTCCGCATCGCGGTCCGTCCATCGCACGGTCGCGAAGGCGGGACAGCCCCTTCACTCCTTCCACAGCGGTGCCGCCGACGAGGCTTGGGCGAGTTTGCGCTCGAGCCGTGCCAGACGCCGGCTGAAGTCGTCCCGCTCCCCTCGCCCAATCGCCTGCTCGACGCCCGCAACGGCGTGACGCCTGGCTTCCTCGAGCCGGCCGCCCCGATGTTCGTGGTGGATGGCCAACGCTTCGCGCGCCTCGCGGAGCACCTGCGGGCGACCGCCCAACTGCAGCACCACGTGCCATGCCTCGGCCGCCTCATCGAAGCGCCGCTGTCGACGCAGGAGCCGCCCCAGCGCCCGCGCCGCGGCGCGCCTGACGTCGCGTGTCTGCCAGCGATCCTCGATGGCCGCGCGATACGACGCCACCGCCGCGTCCAGCCACCCGCCGCGTTCGTACAGCACGCCCAGGCCGAACGCCGTCGCGCCGCCTGGCGTCGTCTCGCGTCCCTCACGCACCAGACCTTGCGCGTGCGCCGTGAGTGCGGCGAGCGAGAGCAGGTCCAGACGGTTGTGCAGCAGCACGGGCTCCAGCAGAGCGGCGCTGCCGCCGCGCACGAAGTGAAAGTAGCGCGCGGGAATCTCGAATCCACCCACGTCGCCCACGCGGCCGAACCCGAGCACTGATTCCTCGAGGTGCGTGAGGCGGCAGGATCTGTCGCCCTCCTCCGACATGCGCCAGAGACGCCGCGCCGGGTGCAGCATGTCGAGGTGCGGGAGCTCGCAGGCCACCTGCGGGACGCGCTGCATCTCGCCGCGCAGTTCCATCACCGGCACGTCGAACGTCCGCCCGTTGTACGTCACCAGCACCGCATCGTCGCGGAGGTACGCGTTGAGGGCGTGCAGCAGCGCACGTTCCGCCGCGAGTGCGGGCATGAGGAACTGCGTGGTGCGGAAGCCGTCCGGCGTCCACTCCCCCACGCCCGCGAGGAACGCGACCATGCCCGCGCCGCCGTTGAGTCCCGTCGTCTCGAGATCGAAGTAGACGAGGCGCGACGGCGCGCAGTCGGTGCCGGCCGGGCGCAGCGATCGACCGGCGAGCAGATCGAGCGTGTCGTCGACGACCACGTCGCCGCACTGCTCCACGCGCACGCGCCCGTGGCTGCGATCGGCTTCGAAGAGATGCTCGACGATCACGCACGGTCCGTGCGCCGTCTGCTCCAGCCGCGCGCCGTCGAGACCGGCGGCGGATCCATCGGTGTCGGTCGTGCGGGGATCGAGCGACAGGCCGTCGGCATCGACAGGCTCGTACGTCAGTTCCTGGCGCGGAGACGCGCGTCGCGCACCGTTGGCGATCTCACGCAGGCGCGACAGCGTCGACACGGCTAGAACGGCACCTCGTCGGCCGACGGGGCCGTGCCCTGCAGACGCGCGAGCAGTTCGAGCGCCACACGCTTGGCGCGCGGTCCGATGTCTCCGACGGGCCCCACGCACGACGGACATCCGACGTCGCATGGACACGCGTCGATCAACTCACGCGTCTGCGCGAGCAGCGCGTCGTGCATGCGGTACAGCGGTGCGCTGCACCCGATACCGCCCGGATAGTTGTCGTAGAGGAAGACGTGCGCATCGGCGTCGCCCGTGGCCGGCGCGGCCTCGCTCACACCAGACGCCTCACCGCTGCCCGTGTCGATCGAGACGCCGATGTCGCGCCTGTCGCACATCAGCAGCAACTGCGCGATCGACACCATCGCATACGCGAGTCCGCTCACGCCATCGCGCCGATCGTCTGGCGAGTACGGCACGTCGAGCAGCACCTCACGCGGCACCGTCAGCCAATACGACGTGGTGTGCATCTGCTGCTCGGGCAGATCGAGATCGCCGGACCCGACGTTCTCGTTGGTGTAGAACCGGATCTTCTTGAACCCCACCACGCGCGACACCACGTGCACGTCCCCATGCGTGCGTCGGTGCGCGTGTGCATCATCGGCCGGGCCCGGAGGGCCGGCCCTACCAGTCGAGATTGTCGGTGCCTTGCCGCGCCGTAGCGCCGAAGGCGCGGAGGCGGGCCGCTCCCCGGTGCCCGACGTCTCTCCGGTTGCCGGTTGCCGGTTGCCGGTTGCCGACTCCGTTTCCGTTTCCGCCTCGTCCAGCACCTTGACCTTCGTATACGTGATCGCATCCGTGTAGTAGTCGCACTCCACGCTGCGCACGAATGCCTTGCGGCCTTCCACGTCGAGGCGCTCCACCTGGAACAGCGCCCCTTCGAGGATGTAGATCGCCTTTTCGTGCAGCGTCGACAGCGCGCTCGTGTAATCGGTTTCGCCGATCACGCGCGACCCTTCCGTCACGTCGACGATCACGAAGTTGTCCGAGGTGATCGCGCGCAGGCTGATGGCGTCTGCGGGATACGACTCGTGCGTCCAGTGCCACTGCCCGTCGGCTGCGTGCACGAAGCCTTCCTCGTCGAGCACCTGCAGCACTTCCTCGGTACTCACCGGCGTGCGGCCGAAGCGTTCGCCCTCCTGAAATGGCAACTCGAACGCCGCGCACTTCACGTGATTGAACAGGACATGCAGGTTCTCCGGGTTGATCAGCGCATGCTCGGGCGACGCGTCGAAGAAGTACGTCGGGTGCCTGACGATGAACTGATCGAGTGGCGCGCTCGACGCCACGAGCACCGCCGCCGATCGCCCCGACCGGCGGCCGGCGCGGCCAGCACGCTGCCACGTCGACGCGATCGTGCCCGGATATCCCGCCATCACGCACACGTCGAGCGCGCCGATGTCGATGCCAAGTTCGAGCGCGTTGGTCGACACCACGGCGCGCACGTCGCCCTCGCGCAGACCTCGCTCGATCTCGCGGCGGCGCAGCGGCAGGTAGCCCCCGCGATACCCGCGCACCGCCTCGGTCGCACCCGGCGGACCCTGGAAAGCGTCCTTCAGGTACGTCGTGAGAATCTCCGTGGCGAGACGGCTCTGTGCAAAGACGATCAGTTGCAGGTTGCGCCGGAGGAACTCTAGTGCCACGCGTCGCGCTTCGGACAGGTACGACCGGCGGATGCCCAGTTCCCGATTGACGACGGGCGGATTCAACAGCACGAAGAACTTCTCGCCGCGCGGCGCGCCGCTCTCGTTCACGAGCTCGAACGACTGCTCGGTGAGCTGCTCGGCGAGCGCCTTCGGGTTGGCGATGGTCGCCGACGTGCAGATGAACGTCGGATTCGATCCGTAGTGCCGGCAGATGCGCTGCAGCCTGCGCAGGACGTTGGCCAGGTGGCTGCCGAACACGCCGCGGTACGCGTGCAGTTCGTCGATGACGATGAAGCGGAGGTTCTCGAAGAGGCGTGCCCAGCGCGGATGGTGCGGCAGCACTCCGGCATGCAGCATGTCGGGGTTGCTCAACACGACGCTGGCGCGCGCGCGGATTGCACGGCGGGCGTCGGTCGGCGTGTCGCCGTCGTATGTGAAGACGCCGATCTCGCGATCGGCGGCGGCCCCGACGATCTGTGCGAGTCCCTGCAGCTCCGCGAGCTGATCCTGCGCGAGCGCCTTCGTCGGGAACAGGTAGAGCGCGCGTGCGCCTGGCTCGCGCAGCACGGTGCTGAGGACGGCGCCGTTATAACAGAGCGTCTTGCCGGACGCCGTCGGGGTGACCACCACCACGTGGCGCCCCGCGAGTGCGTGACCGATCGCGTCCGCCTGGTGCGAATACGGCTCCTCGATCCCGCGAGCGCGCAGTGCCTCTCTCAGCCGCGGATCCACATCGTCGGGCCACGGGGCGTACCGTGCCGACTGCGCCGGGATGTGCCGCACCGCCGTGACGACGGTGTCGCCACCGACCTGAACGTGGACGCCTGCCGAGGCCGCCGGCGATGGCAGCGTGGACGGCGCCGTGCGGGCGTCGGGCGCGAGATGGCCGATGGCGTCCTGCAGCGCCTGATCCTTGTTGCCGGAGACGCGCGTCAGGGTGCCGGACATCGCGTCGATGCTACGCCGAGGGGTCGAGGCGATCAAGAGACGAAAGGAGAGGGCTATCCGTGTCGTAACAAACGTCAAGATTGTCAAGAATGTAAAGCGGCTGTGCTAGCATCCACCCGCTCGACCCTCTCATCGTGCCGTCCCGTCGCGTCTCCCTGCTGTGGTGTGGCTTGTGTCTCGGCCTTGCGGTGGCCTTCTCGTGGCCGCTACCACTCCACCTCTCGACGCACCTCATGGGCGCACCCGCGGGCGACACGGGCGTCTACGTGTGGAACATGTGGGTGTTCCGGCACGAGGTGCTCCAGCACCAGTTCCCGCTGCAGACCAACGCCGTCCTGTCGCTGTCGCCGCGCGTCGACCTGACGCTGCACAACTACACGCTGTTCATGAACCTGCTGGCGTTCCCGTTGATCGGACCGCTCGGGCTCGTGACGGCGTTCAACGTGGTGTACGTCGCGATGATGGCGCTGACGGCGTGGTGTACGGCGCGCCTCGCGTACGCGCTCTGCGGGCGCGGCTGGGAGTCGTGGCTCGCCGGTATCGCCTTCGCGTTCTCACCAGTGCTGATGGCGCGCAGCACGGCGCACTTCTCGCTCGTCGCGGCTGCGCCGCTTGCCGTGCTGCTGCTCATCCTGGTCAAGGGCGAGGGGAAGGGACGGGTACGCGATTCGATCGCGCTCGGGGCGACGCTGGCGTGGGCGGCGTTCTGCGATATCTACTACGCCGTGTACGGCGCGCTCATCATCGGCGCCCACGTCATCGCCGTCGCCATCACCGTCTCTCGCGGCGAGGGTGCGGCCTGGACGGCGTTCGTCCACAGGGTCACGCGGGGCCTGTCCGTGGTGGCCGCTTCGTTCGTGGGGATCGTGGCGCTTCAAGGCGGCCTGATCCACGTGGCGGGCATCCGCATCAGCATGCGGTCGCTCTACACACCGGTGCTGGTGCTCACGGTGCTCGTCGTGGGGTACCTGCTGACCGTGTGGCGGCCGACGATCGCATGGCGCTACAAGTTCAACTGGTCGCACGCGCGCATGGCTCTCGCGCTGGTCGCGACGGCCGCGCTGCTGCTCTCGCCGGTGCTCGTCGCTTACGGCCAGCGGATGCTCAGCGGCCAGATGGCGCCGCATGAGATTTACTGGCGCACGAGCCCGCCGGGCGTGGACCTGCTCGCGTTCGTGATGCCGAACCCGACGTCTCCGTGGTTCGGCGCGCCGTTCAAGGCATGGATCGAGGCGCGGCGGGCTGACGGTTTCGCCGAGTTGACGGGATCGATGTCACTCGTCGTGCTCGCCGTACTGGCGTTCGCCTGGTTCCGTGCCGGCTGGCGACCGATGCGGCGGCGCTGGCTGTGGTTCCCCGTCGTGTTCGCCACGATGGCGCTCGGGCCGTTCGTCCACATCGCGGGCATCAACACATACATTCCCGGACCGTGGGCCGTGTTGCGCTACGTGCCGATCGTCGGGCTCGCACGATCGCCGTCGCGCTTCGTGGTACTCGTGGCACTGTTCGTAGCGGTGCTGTTCGCACTCGCGCTTACGGCGATCGGCCAGCGATGGCCCGCGCGCCGCCGCCTTGTCCTCTCGGTGCTGACGGTGTTGCTGCTGCTCGAACTGTCACCGGCTCCGCGGCAGCTCTATTCCGGCGACGTCGCCGCGGCGTATCACGCGATCGCCGGCGACCCACGCGCCGACGCGCGCGTGCTGTCGCTCCCCTTCGGTGTGCGCGACGGCACCTCCTCGCTCGGTCGCTTCAACCCGCTCACGCAGTACCAGCAGACGGTGCACGGCAAGCGGCTCGTGGGCGGCTACCTCTCCCGCGTCACGCGCGAGCAGAAGCAGTCGCTGCTCCGCTATCCGGTGCTCAACGCATTGATGACATTGAGCGAGCCGGACTCACCGGAACTCACCGACCAACAGCGGCAGCGCGCCTACGACGGGCGCGATCGCTTCCTCGACGCGACGCACCTCGCGTGGGTCGTGACAGACGATGCGTTGACGTCTCCGGAGCTGCGCGCCTTCGCAGAAGACCTGCTGCGCCTCCGCCGCGTCAGTTCAGCAGACGGTTACACGTTGTACGTGCCTGAACGGGC
>CAYRAE010000213.1:0-760 GCA_964422175.1 uncultured Luteitalea sp.
GCGATCGGCTCCGGTACGTGCGCCTGCTTCAGCGGCCGCATGGACTCCGCGAGCACGTCGGGTTCGACGAGCTCGTCGATCGATTGCCGCCGTGCCTCCGCCTCCTCGCACCCCTCGCGGAGCAGTTCCTCGTAGCGCTGATCCAGATGCTCGGCGAGCTCCTCGAGAATCTCGTGCTCGCGAGACGGATCGAGGCGCAGGGTGGCGAGGCGCTCACGCACCAGCGGCTTCCAGTCAGGCATGGTCGGCTCCCGTGACGAGGGACATCGCAAGGACGAACGTGCGCCACGTCTCGCGCTGCGTGGCGAGCACGCGCTCGCCGTCCGGGGTGAGCGCGTAGTAGCGGCGGCGGCGCTGGCCGGCCTTCTCCACCCACCGCCCTTTCAGCCAGCCGCGTTCTTCGAGGCGGTAGAGGAGCGGGTAGAGCGACGCGACGTGGAAACGCATGTGACCGTGGGAACGCTCCTCGATCAGCTTGCTGATCTCGTACCCGTGCCGCGCCTGCGTCTCGACGATCGACAGGATGACGAGTTCGGCGGCGCCCTTCTTCAGCTCGCGATCGAACATCCGCCCCTCAATAGATGGCATAGACATATATGCTATGGCCATCCGACGAGTGCCGGAACGGAAAAGTTCGCAATACGAAAAAGGCCAGGGGTTGAAACCCCTGGCCTCCATTGGGAACTGAATTTGAACACCGACCCGGGCGCGGGTGGCGGTGGGCGGGGCCGCCCCGCCCGCGCGCAGGCGCGTCTCCCGT
>CAYRAE010000213.1:770-6604 GCA_964422175.1 uncultured Luteitalea sp.
CGCGCCGAGGACGGGTGGGGCTGTCCGGCGACAGGACCCGCGCCCCAGCGACAGGTAAGCCAGGGGTTGAAACCCCTGGCCTCCTGTGGGTTGGTGCTACTCGACGACTTCGCCGCGCTCGCGGTCGAGGAGGTCGTCGGCGTCGCTCAGGTAGTCGATGTCGCGATCGGCATCGAGGTCGTCGAACTGCGCCTGCGGCGACGGCGGCGGCGTGTCCGACGGGATGTGGACGTGCGAGTACGCGTAGAAGCCCGTCCCGGCCGGGATGAGCCGGCCCATCGTGACGTTCTCCTTCAGGCCGCGCAGCGTATCGGTGCGCCCGCTGATGGACGCCTCGGTGAGCACGCGCGTGGTCTCCTGGAACGAGGCCGCCGAGATGAACGAGTCTGTCGAGAGCGACGCCTTGGTGATGCCGAGCAGCATCGGACGCCCCTTCGCGGGCACGCCACCAGACGTCACCACGCGCTCGTTCTCCTCGATGAACCGGAACCGATCCACCACGTCGTCGATCAGGAACTCGGTATCGCCCACATCCTCGATCTTCACCCACCGCATCATCTGCCTGACGATGGTCTCGATGTGCTTGTCGTTGATGTTGACGCCCTGCAGACGGTAGACCTCCTGGATCTCGTTGACCAGGTACCGCTGCAGTTCCTTCTCGCCGAGCACCGCGAGGATGTCGTGCGGGTTGCTCGGGCCGTCCATGAGCTGCTCGCCCGCGCGCACGCGATCGCCGTCCTGCACGTTCACGTGGACGCCGCGCGGCAGACTGTACTCCCGCGGCTCTCCGCCCTCTTCCTCGGGCACGATCATGATCTTGCGCTGACCCTTGACGATGCCGCCGATCTTGACGATGCCGTCGATCTCGCTGATGACGGCCGCCGCCTCGCGGGGCTTGCGGGCCTCGAACAATTCCACCACGCGCGGCAGACCGCCCGTGATGTCCTTGGTCTTGGTGGTCTCGCGCGGGATCTTCGCCAGCACGGCACCCGGGGTGACCGCGTCGCCGTCGTCCACCATCAGGTGGGCGTGTGACGGGATGTGGTACTTCCGGAGCACCTTGCCGTCGGCGTTGCGGATCTCGACGAGCGGCTGCTTCTTCTCGTCGATGCCCTCGATGATGATCCGCCGCGACAGGCCCGTGACCTCGTCCACCTCTTCGTGGACGGTGACGTCGGTGATGATGTCCTTGAACTTCACCGTGCCCGCCTCCTCCGTGAGGATGGAGAACGTGAACGGATCCCATTCGAGGAGCACCTGTCCCGGCTCGACGCGCTGGCCGTCGGTCACACGCAGGCGCGCACCGTAGATCACCTGGTAGTGCTCCACGTCGCGGCCCTTGTCGTCGCGGACGATCAGGTTGCCGTTGCGGTTCATCACGACCATGTCGCGCACGCCGCCTTCGACGCCCGTCTCGACAGACGAGATGTTCTCGAACCGCACCGTACCCGCGTGGCGCGATTCCTGCGTGGACTGCTCGGAGATGCGCGACGCCGTGCCGCCGATGTGGAACGTCCGCATCGTGAGCTGCGTGCCCGGCTCGCCGATCGACTGCGCGGCCACGACGCCCACGGCCAGCCCCATCTCCACCATGCGTCCGGTGGCGAGGTCGCGGCCGTAGCACCTCGCGCACACGCCGCGGCGGCTGGCGCAGGTGAGCACCGAGCGGATCTTCACCATCTCGATGCCGGCTTCCTGCACCACCGTGGCGAGTTCCTCGGTGATCTCCTCGTTGGTCGCCACGAGCACCTCGCGCGTGATCGGATCGATCACGTCCTCGAGCGTCACGCGGCCGATGATGCGGTCGCGCAGCGGCTCGATGGTCTCGCCGGCCTCGACGATCGGACGCGCCTCGATGCCGTCCATCGTGCCGCAGTCGGTCTCGTGGATGATGACGTCCTGCGCCACGTCCACGAGGCGCCGCGTGAGGTAGCCCGAGTCGGCCGTCTTGAGCGCCGTGTCGGCCAGGCCCTTGCGCGCGCCGTGCGTCGAGATGAAGTACTGCAGCACCGTCAGCCCTTCACGGAAGTTCGACGTGATGGGCGTCTCGATGATCTCGCCCGAGGGCTTGGCCATCAGGCCGCGCATCCCGGCGAGCTGCCGGATCTGCTGCTTGGAACCACGTGCGCCCGAGTCGGCCATGATGTAGACCGGGTTGAACGACTGGCCCGAGCGGTCGCGCTCCTCCATCTCGCCGAACATCTTGTCGGCGATCTTCTCGGTCGCTTCCGACCAGAGGGCGATCACCTTGTTGTAGCGTTCGCCGTTGGTGATGGCGCCTTCCTGGTACTGCTGCTCGACCTTGATGACCTCGTCGCGCGCGTGCTCGACGAGATCGGCCTTCACCGACGGGATGATCAGGTCGTCGATACCGATCGACAGGCCCGACCGCGTGGCGTAGGTGAAGCCCAGCGTCTTGAGGCTGTCGAGCATCTGCACGGTCTTCTCGAGACCGAAGTGCAGGTAGCAGTACTGCACCGCCTGCTGCAGGCCCTTCTTCTTGAGCAGGCCGTTGATGAACGGCATCTCGGGCGGCAGCGAGCTGTTCCAGATCACGCGGCCGACCGTGGTGTTCACCGTGCGGCGCTCCACCTCCGCCACGGGCGTGTGCAGCACGGCCTGATCGTCGCGCGCGACGGTCAGGTCGATCAGCTTGCCCGTGTAACGGAGACGAATGGGCGTGAGCGTCTCGAGCTCACCGTTCTCCAGCGCCAGCACCACATCGTCGAGGCTGGCGAAGAGCCGGCCTTCGCCGATCGCGCCCGCCTTGGCCTTGGTGAGGTAGTAGCACCCGAGCACGATGTCCTGCGACGGCACGGCGATCGGCGCGCCATTGGCCGGCGACAGGATGTTGTTGCTCGAGAGCATCAGCACCGACGCTTCGATCTGCGCTTCAGGCGACAGCGGGATGTGCACCGCCATCTGGTCGCCGTCGAAGTCGGCGTTGAACGCCGTGCAGACGAGCGGGTGGATGCGGATGGCCTTGCCCTCGACGAGCACCGGCTCGAACGCCTGGATGCCCAGCCGGTGCAGCGTCGGTGCGCGGTTGAGCAGGACCGGATGTTCGCGGATCACCTCTTCGAGGATGTCCCACACTTCCGACCGCTGCTGCTCGACCATCTCCTTCGCCTGCTTGATGGTCGAGACCAGGCCGCGCTCTTCGAGCTTGTTGTAGATGAACGGCTTGAACAGCTCGAGCGCCATCTTCTTGGGCAGGCCGCACTGATGGAGCTTGAGCTCCGGCCCGACCACGATGACCGAACGGCCCGAGTAGTCCACACGCTTACCGAGCAGGTTTTGGCGGAACCGGCCCTGCTTGCCCTTGAGCGTGTCGGAGAGCGACTTGAGCGGACGGTTGTTCGCCCCGCGCAGCACGCGGCCGCGGCGTCCGTTGTCGAACAGCGCATCCACCGCTTCCTGGAGCATGCGCTTCTCGTTGCGGATGATGACGTCGGGCGCCTTGAGCTCCATCAGCTTCTTCAACCGGTTGTTGCGGTTGATGACGCGGCGGTAGAGGTCGTTGAGGTCGGAGGTCGCGAAGCGGCCGCCGTCCAGCGGGACGAGCGGGCGCAGCTCGGGCGGGATCACCGGAATCACGTCCAGGATCATCCACTCCGGCTTGTTGCTCGACTTGCGGAAGGCGTCCACCACCTTGAGCCGCTTGGCGAACTTCAGCTTCTTCTGCGCGGAGGTCTCCACGCGCATCTTCGCGCGCAGCTCCTCCGCGAGCGTGTCCACGCTCACGCGGCGCAGCAGCTCCTTGATGGCCTCGGCGCCCATCTGCGCCTTGAACTTCGAGAAGCCGTACTCCTCGCGGGCCTTGCGGAACTGGTCCTCGGTCAGGAGCTGGTTCTGCGTCAGCTTGGTCTCGCCCGGATCGACGACGACGTAGGCCTCGAAGTAGAGGACACGCTCGAGATCGCGGAGCGAGATGTCGAGCAGGTGCCCGATGCGGCTCGGCAGGCCCTTGAAGAACCACACGTGGCTGACGGGTGTCGCCAGCTCGATGTGGCCCATGCGCTCGCGGCGCACGCGGGCCTGCGTCACCTCGACGCCGCACTTGTCGCAGATGACGCCGCGGTGCTTCATCCGCTTGTACTTGCCGCAGAGACATTCCCAGTCTGTGACCGGTCCGAAGATCCGGGCACAGAACAGGCCGTCGCGTTCAGGCTTGAACGTGCGGTAGTTGATCGTCTCGGGCTTGGTGACCTCGCCATACGACCACTGACGGATCTTCTCCGGCGAGGCCAGGCTGATCCGAATCGAGTCGAAGTCGGCGGTGAGGGTACCCTTGGTCGAGAAATCTGGTCGCATGTTCGGTTAAACCCCCTGCCCCACGGGTTCCACGGGTGACGGCTCCTCGGCCAGCATCGGCGCGGGCCGCCCCCGCAGCTTCACCAGTTCGACGTCGAGACACAGCGCCTGGAGCTCGCGGATCAGCACGTTGAACGACTCGGGCAGACCCGGCGTGAAGCTGGCGTCGCCCTTGACGATCGCTTCGTAGATCTTCGCGCGCCCCGTCACGTCGTCGGACTTGGCGGTGAGCAGCTCCTGCAGGATGTGCGCGGCGCCATAGGCCTCGAGCGCCCACACTTCCATCTCGCCGAAACGCTGACCGCCGAACTGGGCCTTGCCCCCGAGCGGCTGCTGCGTGATGAGCGAGTACGGTCCGATCGATCGCGCGTGGATCTTGTCGTCGACCAGGTGCGACAGCTTGAGCATGTAGATGTACCCGACGGTCACCTTCTGCTCGAACTTCTGCCCGGTCATGCCGTCGTAGAGGTCGGTCTTGCCCTCTTCGGGCAGGCCGGCCAGCGACAGGTACTGGCGGATCTCGTCTTCCTTGGCGCCGTCGAACACCGGCGTCGCGAAGTGCACGCCATCCTTCAGCGTCGACGTGAACGCCGCCACCTCACTCGCCGTGCGCAGCGCCTTCACGTGGTCCGAGTTCGGGAAGACCACGGCGAGCCGGGCCTTCACGTCCTCGTTCGAGCGGTGCTCGCGCACCATCGAGTCGAGCTGCTCGCCGATCCCGTGCGCCGCCCAGCCGAGGTGCGTCTCGAGGATCTGTCCCACGTTCATGCGCGACGGCACGCCGAGCGGGTTCAGCACGATCTCCACCGGACGGCCGTCCGGCAGGTACGGCATGTCCTCTTCCGGCAGGATGCGCGCGATGACGCCCTTGTTGCCGTGGCGGCCGGCCATCTTGTCGCCCACAGACAGCTTGCGCTTCATGGCGACGTAGACCTTGACCAGCTTGATCACGCCAGGCGGCAGTTCGTCGCCGCGGCGGATCTTCTCCTTCTTCTCCTCGAAGACCTCGCGCGTGACCTCCACCTGGCGGTCGGTGCGCTCCTCGATCTCCCGGAGGGCGTCCTCCACGCGCGGGTCGGAGGCGTCGACGCGGGCGCGCACGAGCGACAGGAACGGCACGTCCTGCATCAGCTCGCGCGTGAGCGCCGTGCCCTTCTTCACCAGCCGCTGCTGTCCGTGCTGATCGAAGAGGTCGGTGCGCAGCGTCTGCCCGTCCAGCAACGCGACCACGCGCTTCTTCACCTCGTCGTGAAGGATGCGGATCTCGTCCTGGAGGTTCTTCTCCATCATCTCGAGCTCTTCGGCCTCGATGGCCTTGGCTCTGTCGTCCTTCTCGATGCCCTTGCGCGAGAAGATCTTGACGCCGACGATGATGCCTTCGATGCCCGGCGGGCAGGTGAGCGACGCGTCCTTCACGTCGCCGGCCTTCTCGCCGAAGATCGCGCGCAGCAGCTTCTCTTCCGGTGTGAGCTGCGTCTCGCCCTTCGGCGTGACCTTGCCCACCAGGATGTCGCCCGGCT
>CAYRAE010000214.1:0-3607 GCA_964422175.1 uncultured Luteitalea sp.
CTCGTGCGCAGCTGCGCCGACGGCGACACCTTGATCGCGGCCTCGATGAACTCCTCGACGATGCCGCCCATGCGCGTGAACTTCTGGAAGTAGTTCTGGTAGGTCTCCCACGGCACCGCGAACTCGAGCTCGCGCAGCGCCTTGCGGATCGCGAGCCTGTCGTTCGGCGCCTCCGGATACCTGAAGATCGCGTTGCCCTCGCCGGAGAAGCTCTCGTTCAACTTCACGACGGCCTTGCGCAGACCCGGCCGCCGCGCGGCCAGTTCGACGAGGGCGTCCTCGACGTCTGCCTCGCCCGTCAGATCCTCGAAGCCTTCGGGTAACTCCACGCCCGCCTCTCGGAACACCTTGCGGCTGCCCGATTTGGTGCCGAGATAGTTGAGCGTCGGATCGAGGCCGTTGAGCGGGATCCCCAGCAGCACGGCGAGCTTCCGTTCGAGCGGCGTGGCGTTGAAGATCGTGAGATACGCGCGCGACGGATCGGGGATGGCTTCGCGAATCCGTTCGATGAGGCGCGGGCGCTCCAGGATCTTCTGCGTGAGCGGCCGCGGCGACGCGTCGTACGCGCACAGCATCGTCAGTCGTGCGCGTGCGTGGCTGGCGGGCACGCCGGCCAGCAGGTGCAGGTAGTAGTCGAGGATGAGCGGATGCACCGGCTGCGACGTCACGTACACGACGTGCGCGCGCGGGTTGCGCAGGCGGATCAGCAGGAACAGCAGCCGCTCTTCGTAGAACGTGGCGCCATCCAGCTTGCGCAGCTCGTCCTGATCGAGCGTGAGCGAGGGCACGACCACCGATGTGCCGGGCTGGTCGGCCGTGCGCATCAGCACGTCCCACACCTGGTTCAGGCGCGGCTTGAGCTCCTCGAAGCGGCGCAGTTCCTCTTCGGCCGAGAGGGTGGCGGCAAACGGCGGTTTCGGAATCACAGCGCGGCTCCCAGCTCGTCGAGCGACAACACCTCACCGCCGGCCAGCATCGCCAGCGGCGTGGCGCGCTCGTGGAGCGGCCAGCGCCGCCCGAGGCGCTCGGCCGCCAGACGTGCCCGTCGCAGCACGTGATACCGCAGCGGACCGTGCAGCGAGAAGCTGGAAGTGAGAGCGAGCTGCTGTTCGCGGGCCGGATCGTCGAGCGCTTCCATCAGGGTCTTCCGCCGTTCCTCGTACCACCGGTCGTCGATCTTGCCGGCGGCGTGACGTCGTCGCAGCAGTGCGAGCTGGCGCGGTCGATTGACGATCTCCGGATGATGATTGACGCCGAAGATGCGCGGCATGCCGTCTTCCGACGTCCGCTCCACTTCGAGCATCGTCAGGGCCGGCCCCACGGTGCCGCCCACGCCGAGCGTTTCGTACCCGATGGCGTGCATGCCCGGCGGAAGGGGACGATCGGGCAGCAGGTCGTACAGGCGGCTGTCGAGCACGGCGATGCGCTGGGCATCGCCGATCTGCCCGCTCAGGAACCGGAACCACGGGTGCGTGGCCGCGTCGGCCGCGAGCGCGTTCTCGAGGATGCCGGCGCTCTTGCCGCCCTTCTCGGCCCCGCGCAGGTGCGCGTCAGCCACGCCCAGCCAGCGGCACATGATCCCGAAGCTGTGGCAGATCGCGAGGAACGCGCTTTCCGGATGCGCGCGGAGCTCGTCGAAGAACTCGAACACCACGGGCTCCCACGACGCGTCCTCCACGATGCCCTGGCTGCCGGGATCGACACCGTCGTTGCGGCGCGGATCGAGGTGTCCCGGGCCGCCGGTCCCGATGCAGAGCAGGCCTGCCTCGTCGTCGACCGCCGGACGTCCGCCATGGCGCCGCACGTCGTAGGACGTCACGCGCACGCGCAGGCCCGCGTCGGCAAGGGCCTCGCGCACGTCGCACACCACCTGGCGCAGGGAGCGGATCACCGCCGCGTGTCCGAGATTCGGCCAGCCGTGGTTCATGTCGAGCACCGCGATGTCGATCGTGTCGATCTCGGGCACCGGCGCATCGTCGTGCGTGGCGACTCGCTGATAGAGGAACCCGCTCAGGGGATGGCGGGTGGGGCAGTCGGCCTCGCAGGCGTCGTGACCGTACGCATACTGGAAGCGGCAATCGAAAGGCACGGTGGTGTGGCGATCCTACAACCTGATTGCCCGGACACACACGTCCCGGCCTGCCATGACGCCAGGTTCCACCCGTGCTCAGCGCTCGTAGGGGCAACGCATGCGTCGCCCCTACAACGGGGGAGGCGCTTGCGCGTGGGCCGCGATCGCCGAGTCGAGCGCGCGGCGGGCCAGCCAGCCGAGCACGCCCAGTACCGCGACCGACACGACGATCGTGACGACGACGGAGCCGAAGGCGTCGCGATGGCTGAAGTCGAGCGTGGAGAGGTGGGAGCCGGCCCGGACGGCGACGGCGGTACGCGGCGCGAGACCGATCAGCGTGCCCAGGAGATACGCGCCGGGCACCACGCGTGCGGCGGCCATGGCGGCGTTGCTCAGCGCGAAGGGTGAGTTGGGCGGCACGCGGACCAGCGCCACGACGAGCAGCGTCTTCCACCAGGACTGACCGACGAGGGCGTTACGCACGGTGAGCCAGCGGGGCCGTTCCGCGAGGGCGGCCGCCGCGTGGTCGGCCGCCAGCCATCGCGCCCATGCGTAGTTGATTCCCGCCGCGAGCACGAACCCCGCCAGCGCGGCTGGAAGCCCGACGCGATCGCCGAACGCCCAGCCCCCGAGAATCGCGGGGGCGTACGTAGGCAGCAGGGCGAGCCCGCCCATGACGGCGAATCCCCCGACGTACAGCGCGACGCCGCGTCCGCCCAGCGACTGGAGCCACGGACCGATGCGTGAGAGGTAGCCGATGAGCAGCGCGGCCCCGATGGGCGGCAGCAGCAGCGATACGACCGCCAACGGTGCCAGACGGCGTGCGGCCGTCGGCATGCCGCGCTCGGGCTCGGCTGTCATCCCCTGCCCGTCGCGTGCTGCCAGCGCTTGTAGACCTCCCACAGGAGCGGCAGCACGGAAACCAGGATCACCACCAGGATGATGTGGTGAATCTGATCGGCGAGAGGACTCAAACCGAGGAAGTAGCCGATCCACAACAGGCTCGTCACCCACAGCACGCCACCGAGGATGTTGTAGAAGACGAAGCTGCGATACGGCATCTGCGCGACCCCGGCGATGAAGGGCACGAACGTGCGCATCACCGGCACGAAGCGCGCGATGACGAGCGACAGGCCACCCTTGTGGGCATACAGTTCCTGCGCCTCGTAGAGGTACTTCTTCTTGAAGAAGCGCGTGTCCGGCCTGTTGTAGATGGCTCGGCCCGCGCGCGTGCCGAGCACGTAGCCCACCTGGTCGCCGACCACGGCCGCGATCACCAGCAGCGCGTTGGCCACCCAGATGTTCATGGGGGGCAAGCCCGGGAACGCGCCCGCGCAGACCACGCCGGCCGTCACGAGGAGCGAGTCGCCGGGGAGGAAGAAGCCGGCCAGCAGGCCGGTTTCGGCGAAGACGATGCCGACCAGGACGGTGAGTCCGCCCCACGCAATCAGGGCCCTCACGCCCTCATCGGTGTGCAGCGTGCGGAGCCAGTTGAAGAGATCTGTGAACAGTTCCATGCAGGGGGAGTCGAGGGGC
>CAYRAE010000214.1:3707-6577 GCA_964422175.1 uncultured Luteitalea sp.
GCGATCGCCAGCGCCTCCTCCTGCCCGAGCTCATGGACGACGAGGACGACTGGCGCGTGAGCCCGTCGCTGCGCCTGTCGAGCCATCGGCCGATGGCGGGTGGCGCGATCGTCTGGATCAAGCAGCGGCTGCTGCTCCCGCTCACGCGCTGGCTGTACGACTACAGCCGCGAGAACTTCGCGCGACAGGAGCGGCTCGACTTCGTGCTCATGGCGTGCGTGCAGCAGCTGGCCATCGAGAACGCCCGCCTGGCTGCCCGTGTCGGCGCGCTCGAAGGACGCGCGCCAGCCGCCGGCGAGGACGCGCCCCGCGGCGGGCCAGTGTCGGCATGAAGATCGCCTGCGTCGTCCAGCGCTATGGCGCGGAGGTCACCGGCGGCGCGGAGGCGCACTGTCGCGCGATCGCGGAGCGCCTGGCCGAGCACCATCAGGTCACCATCCTCACGAGCTGCGCGCGCGACTACTTCACATGGCGGAACGTGTACCCGCCCGGCGACAGCCAGCTCGGCCCGGTGGCCGTGAAGCGATTCCCCGTTTCGCATACGCGACACCTGCATCGCTTCGCCGATCTGAGCCACGAGGTGTTCGGACGCCGATCGACGACGCAGCGGCAGCAGGCGTGGTTCGAGGAGAACGGCCCCACGGTGCCTGCGCTGCTCGATCACCTGCGCGTCGAGGGCACGCGGTACGACCTCGTGCTGTTCTGGTCCTATCGTTACTACCCGAGCTACTTCGGCCTTCCGCTCGTGCGCGACCGCGCCATCCTCGTGCCGACGGCCGAAGAGGACCCGACGATCTGGCTCGACGTGCTCGGCGACTGGTTCACGTTACCTGCCGGTTACGTGTTCCTCACCGAGGAAGAGCGCGACCTCGTGGCGAGCCGCGCGCACGGCCCGTTGCCCCCGTCGTGCGTCATCGGATCGGGCCTGCAGCCCGCGGAGCTGCCGCACCCGGAACTGCGCGGCGAGCTCGAGGACATGGGTGTGAGCTTCCCGTATGCGCTGTACCTCGGGCGCGTCGAGAAGAACAAGGGCTGCGACACCCTGTTCCGGCACTACATGCAGTACGTGGATCGCGGACGCCCCGCCCTGCCCCTGATCCTCGCCGGGCCCGAGTTCATGGAGGTGCCGAGTCATCCGCAGATCCGCCCGCTCGGGTTCGTCCCCGAGCATCTGCGCGAGACGCTGCTCGGCAGCGCGCGGACGCTCATCATGCCGTCGCCATACGAGAGCCTGAGCCTCGTGCTCCTCGAAGCGTGGAACCACGGCGTGCCGGCGCTGGTCAACGGCGGCTGCAAGGTGCTGAAGGGCCAGACGCTGCGGGCCAACGGCGGCCTGTACTACAACCACGCCAACGAATTCGTCGAAGGGTTGACGCTGCTGGCCACCGACGAGGAACTGGCTGTGCGTCTCGGCGCGCAGGGGCGCGCGTACATCGAGACCTGGTATCGATGGCCGCGCGTGATGGCCACGCTGGAGCCGTTCCTCCGATCGGTGGCCGACGCGTGACCGAGGCCCGCGTCGCCGCGCCGGCCTCCACCTCGCCCCGCACGGAAGTCGTCGCCGGGCTCACCACGTTCCTCGCCACCGCGTACATCGTCGTCGTCAATCCCTCGATCCTGAGCGACGGCACCGGCATGCCGTTCGACGGTGCGCTGACGGCCACCGTGCTGCTGTGCGCGTCGATGACGCTGCTGATGGGCCTCTACGCGCGACTTCCGTTCGCCGTCGCGCCGGGGATGGGCCTCAACGCGTTCTTCGCCTACACCATCGTGATCGGCGAGCAGGTGCCGTGGCAGACCGCGCTCGGGATGGTGTTCTGGGCCGGCGTGCTGTTTCTCGCGATCTCGCTGACGCCGCTGCGGCAGCGGCTGGCCACGGCGATCCCCGCGTCGCTGCGAACGGCCATGGCATGCGGGATCGGCCTGCTCATCGCGCTCGTCGGACTGAAGGGTGCCGGCATCATCGTGCCGGATCCGATCACGCTCGTGAAGCCGGGACCGATGACGCCGCAGGTGCTGCTCACTGTCGTCGGGCTCGTCGTGGCCGTGGCGCTGATGATCCGCGGCACTGCGCTCGCGTTCCTCGCGTGCATCGGACTGGTGACGGCGCTGGCATGGGCGTTCGGGCTCGTTGCGCCGCCGCAGTCGTGGGTGAGCCGGCCTGACTTCACGGCCGTCACGCTCCGCCTCGACCTGTGGGGAGCACTCGCGCCGGCGTTGTGGCCGTCGATCGTCGCGGTGCTGTTCACCGATCTGTTCGATTCGCTCAGTACGTTCATGGGTGTGGCCGAAGCCACGGGCTTCACCGACCAAGACGGACAGCCGATCCGATTGCGCGAAGGCCTGATCGTCGACGCGTGGGCCACGCTCGGCGCCGGACTGCTCGGCACATCGTCAGGCACGGCGTACGTCGAGAGCGCCGCAGGCATCAACGCGGGCGGCAGAACAGGCCTCACCGCCGTCGTCGCCGGCCTGTGCTTCATCCCGTGCCTGTTCCTGGCGCCTGTCGCGGCTGCGGTCCCCGCCTTCGCCACGGCGCCGGTGCTGGTGATCGTCGGCGTCCTGATGTTTCGCACGAGCCGCACCCTGCCGTTCGGCGACCTCGCCGAGATGGTGCCCGCGTTCCTCACGCTCACGCTGATTCCCCTCACGCTGTCGATCACACAGGGCCTGCTCTGGGGCCTGGTCGCCTACGTCGTCTGCCTCCTCGTCGCCGGCCGGAGGAACGAGCTGACCGCGTGGAACTGGACCCTCGGCGCGCTCGCCGCGGGGTTGCTCGCGCTCTGAAATGCCGCGATGCCGGGAATGCCGGAATGCCGGCAACCGGCAATCGGCAACGGGCAACCGGTCAGGAACGCCGAGCCCGCGTC
>CAYRAE010000215.1:0-6554 GCA_964422175.1 uncultured Luteitalea sp.
CCCGAACGCGTGATGATCGACTGCTCGCACGGCAACAGCCGGAAGGACCATCGCCGGCAGGTGGACGTCGCGCACGACGTCGCCGCGCAGGTCGCCGACGGCTCGTGGCCGATCTTCGGCGTCATGCTCGAGAGTCACCTCATCGAAGGCCGCCAGAACTATGTCCCGGGATGCGAGGCCGTGTACGGCCAGAGCATCACCGACGCGTGCCTGTCGTTCGAACAGACGGAACCGCTTCTCGAACTGCTGGCGAGCGCGCAACAGGCACGCGGCGTGCGCGCCGCCGCCGACGTCGTCTCGCCGCGCTGACCGCGCATGCCCGACGCCATCCTCCGTCCAGAGGACCAGCAGCTCCTGAGCGACGAGCGCGCCACGCTCGCCGCGCTGCTCGACCTGCTCACGGGCCTCGAGGCAGCACCGGACGCGATCGACGCCCTGCGCCGCTCCATCCAGCAGCTCGACGACCTGTTCCTCGTCGTCATCGTGGGTGAGTTCAACGCGGGCAAGAGCGCGTTCATCAATGCACTGCTCAGGGCGCCCGTCCTCGAAGAAGGCGTCACGCCGACGACGGCGCAGGTGCATCTGCTGCGGTACGGCGACCAGGCGAGCCGCGTGGTGCGATCGGATCACCTCCACGTGATCGCGGCGCCGGTGGACGTCCTTCGCGAGATCACGCTCGTCGACACGCCCGGCACCAACGCCGTCATCCGCGAACACGAAGCCATCACGGCCGACTTCGTGCCGCGCTCGGATCTCGTGCTGTTCGTGACGTCGGCCGACAGGCCGTTCACCGAGAGCGAACGACAGTTCCTCACCGCCATCCGCGAATGGGGCAAGAAGGTCGTCCTCGTCGTCAACAAGATCGACCTGCTGGAGACCGAGGCCGACATCGCGAAAGTGATCGATTTCGTGACCGGTCACGCCCGCGAGACGCTCGGCGCCGCGCCCGAGACGTTCCCCGTGAGCGCGAAGCTCGCGATGCGCGCCAGGCACGGACATCCCGAGGTGTGGGCCGCGAGCCGGTTCGAAGCGCTCGAACGCTTCGTGTACGACAGGCTCGATCAACGCGAACGCCTGCGCCTGAAGCTCGCCAATCCTGTCGGGATCGGTGCGGCCCTCGCGTCACGCTACCTCGACGTCACCGACGGCCGTCTTGCGTTGCTGCAGGACGACCTGCGCCTGTTGAGCGACGTCGATCAACAGCACGCGATCCACCGCGCCGACGTGCAGCAGCAGTTCTCGCCGCGCATGGGCGAGATCGACAACGTCCTGCTCCGGATGGAGCAGCGCGGGCAGGCGTGGTTCGACGATGTGCTGCGGTTTGCGCGGGTGATGGAACTGCTGGACAAGTCGCGCGTGCAGGAGCGCTTCGTCAGGGAAGTGGTGGCCGACGCGCCCGCGGAGATCGAGCGGAAGGTGTCCGACCTCATCGACTGGATGGTCAGCACAGACCTGCGTCAGTGGCAGCAGGTCACGTCGCACCTCGCCGATCGTCGGCGTCAGTATCGCGATCGGATCGTCGGCGATCCGGAGCTGGCGGGATTCCACCTCGAACGTGGACGGCTGCTGGAATCTGTCGGCAGGGAAGCGCAGCGCGTGGTGGACGGGTTCGACCGGGAGCGCGAGGCGGCGGCGATGGCCGAAGGCGCGCGCAACGCCGTTGCGACAGCCGCGGCGGCGGGAGCGGGCGCGCTCGGTCTCGGCACGCTGGTGACCATCGCGGCGACGACTGCCGCGGCAGACATCACGGGCATCGTACTGGCGGGCGTGATCGCCACGGTTGGCCTGTTCATCGTGCCGGCGCGCCGCCGCAAGGCGAAGCAGGAACTCCGTGAGAAGGTCCACGATCTCCGCGAGACGCTCGCCACGGCGCTGCGCGCGCAGTTCGAGCGCGAGCTGCAGCGCAGCACGGATCGGCTGCAGGAAGGCATCGCCCCGTACAGCCGATTCGTGCGGGCCGAGCAACAGTCGCTGACTGCCGCCCGTGATGGCCTCTCCGGTCAGATCGACGCGCTGGCGAGCCTGAAGGCGCGCATCGACGCGATCGGCTGACGCGCGCGATCAGGCCTTCATGCCGCGCCACGCGGCGAGGCATTTCTCGACCGTCTCGAACGGCGTGTAGCGGCTGCCTTCCTGTTCGATGAGGTACGTCTCGACGCCCCCCACCGATTCGGCGGCGGCCCGAATGGCGGGCCAGTTGGCGGTGCCCTCACCCGTAAGCACGTGATATCCCTTGTCGGGCCCTTCGCCGGGCGCCCAGTCCTTGCAGTGGATGCTCGCGATGCGTCCGGGATGGGCCTTGATCCACGCCACGGGATCCTGACCGACGTGGACGCACGTGCCGACGTCGAGCTGCAGCACGAAGTCGCGCGGCGTGCGGCTGGCGATCACGTCCATCGGCCGTGTGCCCTCGACGGCGGTGAACTCGGTCTGGTGATTGTGGAAGCCCGCGCGCATGCCGAGCGGGCGCAGCGTCTCCGACGCCTGCGCGAGACGGTCGGACAGCCGCTTCCAGTCGTCGATGGTGCTGACGCCGCGACCGGCGCTGGCCATCACGATGAGCGTCGAGCCGATGGTCTGGTTCAGCTCGATCGCCTTCTTCAGCCCCTCGGGCGTGAACACGTCGGCGGAGTTGTGCGTCGACGGCGCCTTCAGACCCACGTCGTCGAGCAGTTGCCGCACCTGTTTGGCGTAGGCCGCGTCCCATTGGTAGTACGGCGAGAAGAACTCGACGGCCTCGTAGCCGATCCTGGCCACCCTGCGTACGGTGCCGAACAGATCCTTGGCCAGTTCCTCACGGACGGAGAACAACTCGAGGCCAACAGTGGGTCGGACGGCGGCCGAGAGCGCCGCCGTCAGCGGCGTGGCGAGGGTTGCCGCGAGGAACGTGCGGCGGGAGAGCGTCGAAGCGTCGATCGATGACATGTGATCCTCCGGGGTTGTCGCGAAGTCTGACACAGATGCAGGAGGTCGTGGCCGCGTCGCGGAGGCGGCGCATGCGTCGCCCCTACCGTTGATCGCGCTGGCCCGGGAGGACGAGCTCGAACGTCGTCCCCTGCGGTCCTGACGCGCGGACGCGCAGGGTACCCCCGTGCCAGGCGGTGATGGCGCGGCTCAGCGACAGGCCGAGACCCGCGCCGCCAGTGCGTCGCGAGCGCGACGGTTCGCGACGGTAGAAGCGATCGAAGATGCGCTCCCACTCGTCCTCGGGGATGCCGGGCCCCGTGTCCGACACCTCGATGCGCACGCGGCCCGTTTCCCACGCGTCGCCTGCCGCCGGCTCGTCGAACGCGGTGATGCGCACCGTCCCGCCGTCCCTGTTGTACTGGATGGCGTTGGACAGCAGGTTGTCGATCACGCGTGCGAGGAGGCCGGGCTGGCCGTACGCCACGAACCCGTCGAGCGCCTCCGGCGCGATCGTGACGCCGCGTGCGGCAGCCTGTCGTCCGACCCTGGCGCAGGCCTCGTCCACGAGGGTGCGCAGCGAGACCTCCTCGGCGGCCACGTACTCGCCACGCTCCTCGACGCGTGCGAGGAGCATGAGGTGCTCGGACACCTGCGTCAGGCCGTCGATCTGCGCGCGCAGGCGTTCCAGCGTGTCGCGATAGTCGTCGGTGTCGCGCTCGCGCCGCAGGGCGACGTCGATCTCGCCGGCCATGGCCGTGAGGGGCGATCGCAGTTCGTGCGACGCGTCGGCGGCGAACCGCTTGTGGCTGTCGATCACCCCGTGCAGCCTGTCGAGCATCTCGTTCAGCAGCCGCGTCATGCGCCCGATCTCATCGTCCACGTGCGGCGGATCGAGTCGCATGTCGATGTCGCCTGTCGCGATGCGCGCGGCGCGCGCGGTGATCGCGTCGATGGGTTCGAGCGCGCGCGACGCGAGGAGGAAACCGATCCACGCCGTGACGCCGAGACCGAGGATCCACACGCCGACGAGGATGGCGGCCAGACGCGACAGCATCAGGTCGAGAGCGTCGGTGAAGAGCCCGATCGCCGCGATGTACGACGTGGAGGCATCGCGGATGAGCGCCGTGACCACGCGTCCGCGTCTGTCGCCGATGCGCAGCGTGATGACGCGGTGATCGCCCGCCAGCGCGCGCGCGAACTCCGCCTCGTCGAGCACGCGCCTGCCGCCGAGCACCGTCGACTGGAACGCGATGCGGCCGTCGAGGGCGAAGTACTGCACGAACTTGTCCGTGTAGTCGCCGCCGATCAAGTCCTCGAGCGCGAGGTCGTGCAGGTGGAGCTCGCCGTCCTCGTCTGTCGACGAGACGATCTCGGTGGCCGCCAGCGTGCGGAGCGTGGCGTCGAAGTCGCGGTGGACGTAGGCGCGCACGCCGACGTACACGGCAAGGTTCGCGCAGGCGAGCAGCAGGCCGAACGCGATGGTCCAGCGCAGCGTGAGGCGGGCCCTGAACGACAGCGGCGCGCGCACTCAGGTCTCCGATCGCGCCAGCATGTACCCGAGCCCGCGAATCGTCCTGATCTGGTCGGCGGCGGCTGTGCCCGCGAGCTTGCGTCGCAGGTAACCCACATAGACGTCGGCCACGTTCGAGCTCGGGTCATAGTCGCCGCCCCACACGTGCTCGGCGAGCTGATCGCGCGACACGATCGTGCCGGCGCGCCGCATGAGGAACTCCAGCAGGCGGTACTCGGTGGCCGTCAGCGAGATGGGCGCATCCTCGACCCTGACCTGGTGCGCTTCCTGGTCGAGCGTGATGACGCCTGCCGTCAGCACGGCGGAGAGGCTGCGCGTGCGGCCGCGCCGCGTCAGCGCACGCAGGCGCGCGACCACTTCGTCGAACGCGAACGGCTTGACGAGATAGTCGTCGGCGCCCGTGTCGAGACCGCGGATCCGATCGTCGAGGGCGTCGCGCGCGGTCACCATCAGGATGGGCGTGTCCACGCCATGCGCGCGCAAGCGCCGGCAGACGGCGAAACCGTCGTGGACGGGGAGCATGACGTCGAGCAGGATCGCGTCGTAGTCACCGGTGAGCGCGCGGGCCTCCGCCGTCTCGCCGTCCTCGGCCAGATCCACGAGGTGCTGATCCTCGCGCAGGCCCTTCACCAGGAAGTGGCTGATCGTGGGGTCATCCTCGACGACGAGCAGTCTCATGGAAGGCACTCTCGATCATTTCATACACGACGGGCAGCACGATCAATGTGAGCAGCGTCGAGGTGATGATGCCTCCGATCACCACCGAGGCGAGCGGCCGCTGCACCTCGGCTCCGGCGCCGTGCGAGAGCGCCATCGGGACGAAGCCGAACGCCGCCACGAGGGCCGTCATCAGGACGGCCTTCAGTCGCGACGCCGAGCCCCGCAGGATCGCGTCGTGCAGCGGCACCTGCTCGGCCCTGAGCTGGTTGACGGCCGAGATCAGGACCACGCCGTTGAGCACGGCCACGCCGAAGAGGGCGATGAAGCCGACAGACGCCGACAGGTTCAGGTTGAGCCCGCGCAGCCACAACGCCGCCACGCCGCCCACGAGCGCGAACGGTACGTTGAGGATGATGAGCAGCGCGTGGCGGGCCGTGCGGAACGTGACGTACAGCAGCGCGAAGATGATCGCGAGCGACAGGGGCACCACGATCGCCAGCCGCGCCATCGCGCGCGCCTGATTCTCGAACTGTCCGCCCCAGCGGATGTGGTATCCGGCGGGCAGCGTGACTGACGCGAGCCGGCTCTGCGCGTCGGCCACGAAGCTGCCGATGTCGCGCCCGCGCACGTTGCACTGCACCACCAGCCGGCGCTGCCCGTCCTCGTGGTTGATGGCTTCCGGCGTGCTCGTGCGCGTGAGCCGCGCCACGCGCGAGAGCGGCACCTTCTCGCCGCCCGGCGCCGTCAGAATCAGGCCCGCGATGGCGTCCTCGTTCGCGCGCGTCTCGGCCGGGAAGCGTACGACGACGGGGATGCGGCGCGGACCGTCGAGGACGTCGGTGGCCTCGTGGCCGCCGATCGCCACGGCCAGCAACTGCTGCACGCTGGCGACGTCGAGGCCGTATCGCGCGATGGCGTCCCTGTCGATGGCGATCTGGAGCTGCGACGCCCCCGACAGGATCTCCACCTGGAGATCCGCGACGCCGCGCACCTCACTCAGCACCGTCCGCACCTGCGCCGCGAGCCGTTCGAGCGTGGCGTTATCGTCGCCGAAAATCTTCACCGCCACGTCGGCCTTCACGCCCGAGACGACCTCGTCGAGACGCATCGCCATCGGCTGCGTGAAGTTCACGTCGAGTCCGGGCATCTCGCCGAGCGAAGCCGCCAGCGCGTCGATCAATGCCGCCTTGTCCCTGCCCGTCGTCCACTCGTCTTCGGGGTGCAGATTGACGTAGACGTCGCCCTGATAGATGCCCATCGCCTCCGTCGCGAGATCCGGACGACCGATCTTCGTGACGACCTGCGAGACCTCGGGGAACGCCAGGACCGCGCGTTCGACGCGTGTCGAGATGTCGACCGACTCCTCGAGCGACACGGACGGCAGCCGGCGCGTCTCGATCAGGATCGCGCCCTCGTCGAGGCGGGGCATGAACTCGGTGCCGATGAACCACAGCGA
>CAYRAE010000216.1:0-6541 GCA_964422175.1 uncultured Luteitalea sp.
CGCGATGCCGAGGGGACGGCAGGCCAGCATCTCGATTCGCACATCCACGTCGCGGCCGGCCAGCTTCGCGTCGGCAACGACCACATCGTCGATGCTCCCCTGCAGACGATCGGGCGTCACGTCCACGGCGATGCGATACCAACGCTTATCGTCGAAGTGCATGGCGCGACTGGTGTCGTTCTCCGAGGCGTCGAGACCATCGAGGTTCGAGAAGCCCACCACGGTACCGCCCCAGCCACCGACCACGAACGTGCAGTGATTGCGGCCCACGGGTACGGTGACGGCGCAGAAGAAGTCGGTGCCATCCACGCGCATGGCGTCCATCTCGATGCGGTAACTCGGTCCCGGAAGCGCCCCCGTCCACACGATGCCCGTCAGGTCATTGCCGCGTTCGAGGCGAATCGCGCCGTCCACGACGGAGACCGCGCCCTCGCCCCCGAAGACCACGGACTTCCAGCCGCCGAGAGACACGCCGTCGAACAACGACACGGGTGTGGCCGCCGATGCCGCCAGCGGTTGCAGCAGGAGTGGGCTGACGCCGAGCAGGCCGAGCACCCGACGGCGGGACAGAGACGATGACCGGGTGGGCATGCGATGAAACACCTTGGTCTGCAAGCCTACAGGAGATCGGCGCGACGTCGACGCCGGCATCCGACGCTTCCGGCAGCGATGTACAATGCGCCCTCCTCGACGAGGTACCCAGCCGGTCCGGCTCCCTTCGACGCCCGTTGGAGCGACGCGCACCGCTGGCGAGCGCGTGCGTTCCGATGAGCCGCTTCATTCCCACCCACAGACCCGCCCTCGGCGACCCGGAACTCGCGGCCGTGGCGCGCGTGTTCGAGAGCCGGTGGCTCGGCGCGGGCGTTGCGACGGCGGCGTTCGAGGACGCCCTGCGCGTGCAGCTCGGCGTACCGCACGTGGTGGCCGTGAGCAGCGGAACCGCCGCCCTGCACCTCGCGCTCGAGGCACTGCATCTCCCGCCAGGGAGCGGCGTGCTCGTGCCCTCGCTCACCTTCGTCGCCTCCGTGCAGGCCATCGTCGCGGCGCGACTCAGGCCGGTGTTCTGCGACGTGGTGGCCGATACACTGCAGCTCGATCCGGAGGAGTGCGCCGAACGCCTGCACGCGGCCGAACGCGAAGGCGTCCACGTCCGTGCCGTCATGCCCGTGCACTTCGGCGGAACGAGTTGCGACATCACGCACCTGGTCGCCGTGGCCACCGCCAACGGCCTGCGCATCGTGGAGGATGCCGCGCACGCATTCGGCTCGAACAGCAGCGGGCGGGCGCTCGGGACCATCGGCGATGCCGGCTGCTACAGCTTCGATCCGATCAAGACCATCACGTGCGGAGAAGGCGGGGCCATCGCTACGGCGTCCGACGTTCTCGCGGCGCGCCTGCGACCGGCACGCGCGCTCGGGATTTCCGCCGACGGCTGGAGCCGCCACACGGGTGCGGCGTCATGGGCCTACACCGTCGAGGCCCACGGCTGGCGGGCTCACATGCCCGACATCAACGCCGCCATCGGCCTGACGCAGTTGTCACGTCTGCCGGACTTCCGCGCACGCCGGCAGGCGATCGTCTCCCGATACGACGACGCGCTCGCCCCAGTACGTGGACTCACGCCGGTGACCAGGCCACATCCGGACGCGTGCCCTTTCACGTACGCGGTGCGCGTACATGATGGGCGTCGCGACGATCTGATGGTCTGGTTGCGCGCGCGCGATATCGGGACGTCGGTGGAGTACATCCCGAATCATCTGCAGCCGGCGTTTGCGGCGTTTCGCACGCCGCTGCCCGCCACCGAACAGGCGTTCACCGAGATCCTCAGCCTGCCGCTCTACAGCGACCTCGTCGACGAGGACGTCGACCTCGTCATCAGCGCGATACACGACTTCTTCGACGGAGACCGCGCGCCGTGAGTGCCCCGCAACGACTGCTCGTCCTCGGTACGCGAACCTTTGCCGTCGAAGTTGCCGACCTCGCGTCGGACATCGACGGTGTCGTCGTCGCGGGCTTCGTCGAGAACATGGAACGCGACCGTGCCGGCACGAGCCTGGAAGGCCTCCCGATCCACTGGATCGACGAGGTTACGGCACTGGCGTCGACGCACGTCGGGATCTGCGCACTCAGCACGACGCACCGCAGCCGGTTCGTCGACCAGGCGGCCGCACTCGGCCTGCGGTTTGCGACGCTCATCCATCCGAGCGCGCGCGTGTCGCGCACCGCACACATCGGCGAGGGCACGATCGTCAGTGCCGGCGCGATCCTCGGCGCGCAGGCGCGGATCGGCCGCCACGCGATCATCAACCGCGGTGCGCTCATCGGCCACCACACCGTTGTCGGCGACTACGCCACGCTCGGTCCCGGCGCCAACATCGGCGGCTGCTGCGACATCGGCACGTCGAGTTACGTGGGCATCGGTGCCATCGTGCTGGACAAGCTGACCATCGGGCATCACAGCCTCGTCGGCGCCGGCGCGCTCGTCACCAAGCCCGTCACCAACCACGTGCAGGTGATGGGGGTTCCCGCGCGCGTGGTGCGCGAAGGTATCGAGGGCCGCTGATCCCATGGTTCCCCTGATCGTCAATCTGGCGCCGACAGGCATGGTGCCGACGCCGCGCGACAACGAGTCGCTGCCGGTGACGCCGGAGACGATCGCGCGCGACGCCGCGGCCTGTCGTGCGCTCGGCGCGTCGATCGTCCACCTTCACGCGCGCGACACCGACGGCGCACCAACGTGGCGCCCTGACCGCTACCGCGACGTGATCGTGGCGGTCCGCCGTGCGGCACCGGACCTCATCGTGTGCGTGTCCACGAGTGGACGGACGTTCGGCGCGTTCGATCAGCGTGCGGCCGTGCTCGACCTCGACGATGAGGCTCGGCCCGACATGGCCTCGCTGACTCTGGGCTCGATGAACTTCCCGATGCAGGCGTCGGTGAACGAGCCGGCGATGATCGAAGCGCTCGCCACGCGCATGCGGGAACGCGGCATCGTGCCGGAGCTCGAAGTGTTCGATCTCGGGATGCTCGACTACGCGCGCTACCTGATCGACAAAGGCGTGCTGCGTCCGCCGTTCTACGCGAATCTCCTGCTCGGCTCGCGCGGCACGCTGGCGGCCACGCCGCTCAACCTGGCACTCATGGCGCAGGCAGTGCCCGCGGGCGCCACGTGGGCAGCCACGGGCATCGGACGCTTCCAGTTCCCTGTGAACGCGATGGCCATCACGATGGGTGGCCACGTCCGTGTGGGCCTGGAAGACAGCCTGTTCATGGATGCCGGCAAGTCGGCACCGGCGTCGAATGTCGCGCTGGTGCAGCGGCTCGTGGCGCTCGGCCGCGCCGCGGGCAGAGAACCTGCCACACCCGACGAGGCCCGCGCCATCATCGGCCTGCCGCTGCGAGCGGCCGGCGGCGCGTGACACGCGATGGTGTGGGCGGCGCGCCGGTGTGGCAGCACGTCGTGCTCCACATTCCGGTGATCCTCGTGACGCTGCTCGTCGCGCTCTACGCCGTCGACGTGCCCTACTGGGACACGTGGGATTGGCTGGACAGACTCTATCCGGACGTCGAACAGGGACAGGCGATCAGCGACCTCGCCCTGTTCAACGGCCATCGCGTCACCATCCCGCTGGCGATCGACAGGGCGCTCTTCGCGTTGTCGTCGATCGACGTGCTCCCTCGCATCTGGCTGAAAGTTCCCCTGTCGCTCGTGACCGCCTGGCTGCTGTTCCGCCTGCTGCGGCGAACAGCGCCGGCACCACCCGGACCGCTCGTGCAACTCGCCATCGCCGCGTTCGTGTTCACGCTCGCGTACTGGCCGATGTGGATGGATCCACGTCAGTACTCGATACACATCGTGGTGCTCGCCCTGGTCGCCACCGTCGACATCGTCACGGGACGCGGCACCGCCACCGCGCGCGCCGCAGCGGCAGCCGGCCTCTGCATCGTGGCGTCACTGTCCTACGGACCGGGCCTGTTCACGTGGCCCTTCGCGCTGGCCCTGCTCTGGACGCACGTGTCTCGTCCGTCCCCCACGGTCCTCGCGCTCTGGCTGGCTGTGGCCATGACGACAATCGGCCTGCACGTGGCCGACGTACGCAGTGCGGCACCGTTTGCGCCGACAGCACCGCCGAGCGTCGAGGCTGTCGTGCATGCCATCGCCGCCGTCGCCGGACTGCCGGCAGCGCTCGCGGCGCCGTCACTCGGGTATCGCGCGACGCGTGTCATGGGTGTCGTGGGTCTCACCCTCTTCGCGGTGTTGACAGCGTTCGCCCTGCGACGCCCGTGGCGCGCGCGAGCCCTGCCGTGGATCGCCATCGGTGGTTGGGCGACCACGTACGTGGTGGCCGTTGGCCTGGCGCGGGGTGGCCTGGCGCTTCCTTCGATGCACGAGCCGCGGTTCGCCTACGGCAGCGCCTTCCTCTGGGTGGCCATCGCTGCGCTGCTCCACGTGGCGGCCACCGCTGATGCAGCGGACGGTCAGCCTGTTTCTCGCTGGCGCGCGGGCGCGACGCGGGCGACCTCGGGCCTCGTTGCCGCGGGATGCCTGATGGCGACCGTATCGCCGTTCATGGCGCCTGGCGGCATCGGCACCCTGCACGCACAACTGGCTGAGGGACGTGCGTGCCTGATGCACATCGACACCGCAGAGGACGGCTGTTTCGAACGCCTCTATCCGTCAGCGGTGCGACTGCGCGCGATCGCCCGGCGCATGGAGCGCCGCGGCGCGGCGTTCCTGCCGTCTCCGGCCGGCGAGTCCCGCGGCGCCCAGCCCGACGAGCGCGCTCCCGTGCAGTGACAGCGGCATCGCAAGACCGCCGATTGCAGGCTCGACAAGCCGGTGCCAACCCGCGGCGGCCGCAAGGAACGCCATACCAGCGGCGAGACAGCACCACGCCGGAATCGCAGACCATTCCAGCAGGACACGCACCGTTACACCCATCAACGCGATCGGCGTATAGCTGCTGGCACCCGCGCGACCCGCATGCTCGACGTCCACGTTGGCGGGCGTGCGGGAGGCACGCAGGATCTGTCCACGTACGTACGGCGATGTGCCGCGATACGCACACACGCGATCGACAACATCGCGCCGCATCGCCCTGAAGCTGCTCACCACCAGTTCCGATGGCGCGCCGAATACGCCGCGATCGATGGCGCGCATGAGAAGACTGCCTCCCTGCCGCCACCAGGCATGGCTCGAATGCGCGAATCGCGCGAACACCGCGTCGTGCCCCGCACGTAGCCGCTCGACGAGGCGCGGGATCGCCTCCGGAATGTGCTGCATGTCGTCGTCCATGCAGACGACGATGTCGCCGGTGGAGGCGCGGAGGCCGACGAGCAGCGCGGCGTGCTGGCCGGCATTCGCATCCAGGCCGATGACGCGTATCGCTCGATGCCGTCTCGCCGCCTCCTCCAGCACGTGCCGGCTTCCGTCGCGGCTGGCATCGTCGACGGCAATCACCTCGAACGACTCGCCCATGGCCTCACAGGCCGCCACGACGCGGTCCAGCGTCCGGCCGACGATCGGCGCGCTGTTGTAGACGGGAATGACGATGGAGATTATCGTCACGTGTGCCTCGAGCGGCGCCGGGTGTTCATCCCGGCGGGCTGGTGCGTTGAGGACAATGGACGAGGCACGTTCGCCTCAAGCCTACAGGAGATCGTGCGTGAAGAAATTCGTCATCGGATGTGCGGTAGCTCTCGTGCTGATGGTCATCGGCGGCAGCGTGGCGGTCTACTACTTCGTCTACAAACCGGCGAAGTCCTTCGTCTCGTCGATGACCGAATTCGGCGCGCTCGCCGAGGTCGATGAGAAGGTCGCCAACACCGCCAGCTTCACGCCGCCCGACTCGGACACGCTCACCGAAGCGCAGGTACGACGCTTCGCGGCCGTTCAGGAGAGCCTCCACGCGAAGATGGGCGCGCGAGCCACCGAACTCCGCACGAAGTACGAGGCCATCAGCGAGCGCGGGAAGGACGCGGGCCTCACCGAAGTCGTCGGGGCCTACAAGGACATCTTCAGCATCGTCGGTGATGCGAAGCGCGCGCAGGTCGACGCCCTCAACGCGCAGCAGTTCTCGCTTGCCGAGTACGGGTGGGTGAAGGCGCGTGTCTACGAAGCGGCAGGCGTCTCCGCGTCGGGCATCGACTTCAGGGAACTCGCAGGCAAGCTCCAGTCGGGAGACCTGCAGGCCCTCCAGCAGATGGTGTCGAAGGCCGGCGATGCGGCCGATGACGCGCCGAAGGTCGACACCGACACACCCGACGTCGGCATCCCCGAGGCCAACAAGACACTCGTCGCGCCGTACAAGGACAAGATCTCCACGTGGATGATCTACGGGGCGTTCGGATTGTAGGAACGACGAGTACGCGTGCGCGTCGCGCGTCGTTCGCTCCTCAGTGGGCAGAGACCAACGACCAGACGCGCACGACCTCCTGCCACACCAGCGGCGACGGGGATCGCAACGGGTCCAGCAACTGTGCTCCCGGCCGTCAGTGCGCTCGCAGCGGCGGGACGCGGGCGTGCCAGCGGAGGTAGCGG
>CAYRAE010000217.1:0-6526 GCA_964422175.1 uncultured Luteitalea sp.
GGCTTACGGCTTACGGCTTACGGCTTACGGCTTACGGCTTACGGCTTACGGATAAGAGGGTAAAGGCGTACGGCTTACGACATTCTCGGCATTCTCGGCATCGCGGCATTACTGAGGCAGATACTTCCCGACGATGGGTGCGAGCGTGCGACGTGTCTCTTCAGGAACGGCGTCGGGGCGTGTGATGAGCGCGGTGGCGAGCGCCTCGCCGCAGGTGCAGGTGCGCGGCGTCGACGCCAGTGTGGCAATGGCGCTCGCGATCACGCGCTGCGCGGTGCGGGCGTTCTGCGTGAGGTTGGCGATGACCATCTCCACGGTGACGTGATCGTGATCGGGATGCCAGCAGTCGTAGTCGGTGACCAGCGCAATCGTTGCGTAGCAGATCTCGGCTTCGCGCGCGAGCCTGGCCTCCTGCAGGTTGGTCATCCCGATGATCTGCGCGCCCCACGATCGGTAGAGGTGGGATTCGGCGCGCGTGGAGAATGCGGGACCTTCCATGCACACGTACGTGCCGCCCTTGTGGACGCGCGCGCCGGCGCCGACGGCCGCGTCGTAGGCCGCCTGGGCGACCTGTCCGCACACCGGATCGGCGAACGCGATGTGGCCGACCAGACCGTCACCGAAGAACGTCCCGATACGCCCGCGCGTGCGATCGATGAACTGGTCCGGGATCACGAGGTCGAGCGGCGCGATGTCCTCGCGCAGCGAGCCGACGGCGCTTGCCGACAGCAGGCGTTCCACGCCGAGCGTCTTGAAGCCGAAGATGTTCGCGCGGAAGTTCAGCTCCGACGGCGTGAGGCGGTGGCCGGCGCCGTGCCGCGCCAGGAACGCCACGCGCGTGCCGCCGATCGTGCCCGTGACGTACGGTCCCGACGGCGCGCCGAACGGCGTCTCGATGGTGCGTTCCTGCCGATCGGTGAGCTCGGCCATGTCGTACAGGCCGCTGCCGCCGATGATGCCAATCGTGATGGACATGGTCGTGTCGTGGCCGGGCCCGACGTGGGCGCGGCAAACCACACATGATGCGTGGCGCGTGGCGGTCCTGTCCAGCGCGGGTCAGGCGAGGAGCTGCCGGGCGATGACGAGGCGCTGCACCTCGCTGGTGCCCTCGCCGATGGTGAGCAGCTTCACGTCGCGGAAGTACTTCTCGGCGGGATAGTCCTTCACGAACCCGTAGCCGCCGTGGATCTGCACGCATTCGTCGGCGGCGCGCACGGCCGTCTCGCTCGCGTGCAGCTTGGCCATCGACGACTCCCGCGTGGTGCGCGCGCCCTCGTCGGCCGCCGCCGCGGCGCGGTACGTGAGCAGCCGTGACGCCTCGATCCGCGTCGCCAGATCGGCAAGCTTCCAGCGGATGCCCTGGAACGATGCGATCGGCTGGCCGAACTGCTCGCGCTGGCGGGCGTACGCGCGCGCGGCGTCCCACGCGCCCTGCGCGAGCCCCACCGACAGCGCGGCGATGCCGATGCGGCCGGCGTCGAGCACCTGCAGCGTGTTGATGAATCCCTGCCCTTCGACGCCGAGCAACGCATCGGCGGGCAGGCGACATCCCTCGAACACGACCTCGCTCGTCTCGCTGGCGCGCATCCCGAGCTTGTTCTCCTTGCGGCCGGCCCTCACGCCCGGCGTGTCGGCCGGCAACACGAACGCCGAGATCCCGCGGTTACCGCGCGTGCGGTCGGTGACGGCCATCGCCACGATCACGCCGGCGATGTTGCCGTGCGTGATGAACGTCTTCGTGCCCTCGAGCACCCAGTCCGTGCCGTCGCGCCTCGCCACCGTGCGCATCGCCGCGGCGTCGCTGCCCGACGAGGCTTCGGTGAGTCCCCAGGCGCCAAGCACCCGGCCTGTCGCGAGGGGGACGAGGAAGCGCGCCTGCTGCTCGGGCGTGCCGAACATGTGCAGGTGGGCGGCGGCCAGCCCGTTGTGCGCCGCGACACTCAACGCGATCGCCGGATCCACGCGCGCCAGTTCCTCGATGCAGAGACAGTAGTCGACCGCCGACATGCCCGACCCGCCCAGCGACTCAGGCACGCGAATCCCCATCAACCCGAGCTCGGCGAGCTTCGGCAGCAGGTCCATCGGGAAGCGCTGCGCCTCGTCCCACGCCATCACGTGCGGCGCCAGTTCGCGCACGGCGAATTCCCTGACGCTCTCGCGCAGCAGCCGCTGGTCGTCGGTGAGGTGCAGGTCCATGTGATCGATCCTGCCGGCCGTTGGCCCTGGGCCATCGGCCTTCAGAGCATCCTGCTGGTTGCCGGTTGCCCGCGTGTCCGCCGCAGCGCGCAGCGCGAAGGTGGATTGCCGGTCAGCGTACGTTGATCAGATACGTGTTCCCCGACGGGTTGGCCGGGTCGAGCGTGGCCGTCAGCCGGTTCTTGAGCGCCGTGGCCTGCGCCGGCAGCAGCGCCTGGATCAGGATATCGAAGCCCGATCGGTCTGCATCGCCCGTGAGGGCCGGAATCTGGAGGAAGTACAGGATCTTGCCATCGGCGTTCGGCATCGCCGACTTGTGGATGCGCAGGTCGCGCGCCTGTGCCTGTCGCACCTCGTCCTGACTCGCCCCCATCGCGTCGCGCACGAGCTTCGCCACGGATTCGAACTCCGCGTCCTGCCCCGGCAGCACGCTGTAGATCACGAGCCACAGATCGCCCGCGGTCGATGGCGGTGCCGGTGCGACGGCCGGCGCCTGCGCCGGAGCCGTGGGCGCCGGTGCCGCGGGAGTCGGCGCCTGGAGACCGACGAACAGCGTCGCCGCGAGCAGAAGGGTCATGGCTGAACTGACGCTGGTGTGGCCGCTGGAGCCGGAATGGTGAGGGTCAGGTTCGACGCCTGCACGGCAGGCTGGACGTGAGCGTCGCGGAACTGTTCGTACAACGCCAGCGCCTCATCTGGCGCCGCTTCAGCCAGCAGGCGCGGCACGTCGTACTCGGCATTGGCCACGACCGGGTCGAGGAACGAGATGTAGAGCACCGAGCCGTCCGGCAGCGGCGTCGCCTGGCGATAGACACGCCATCCGCGTCCCTGCTGCCGGCGCACGTCATTCCCGCTCGCGGCCAGCAGCTCATGCAGACGCGACATCACGGCCTCGAACTCCGCGGTCCTGTCGGCCTTGATGGCGTGGAGCACCATCCCCGTCGGCCCGGCCATCGGCAGTGCCGCAGGCACCGGCGGCACCGTGGTGACCGACTGCGCGGCGGGCGCCTCGACAGCTGGCACCGCGGGCGTGTCAGCGGCCGGCGGCTGCGCGAACGCGGACACGGGCGCGCCGGTGAGGACGATCGTGAACAGGATGGAACGCATCTTCGGACGAAGACCCCGGTCGACGCGTACGCGTCGCCGGGGTCGGAGACAGACCTGAGTCAGCTGGCGATCACATGCCGCCAAGCGTCATCACTGTCGAGAGCGGCACCGCGGCGTTCAACCCCTGCGTGTTGATGCACGTCTGCAGCTCCTCCATCAGCGTCTTGGCTTCGGTCGGGAACACCTCGAACAACAGCATGCCAGGGCTGTACTCCTGCCCCTTCGAGATCGGGCTGATGAGCAGCACGTAGTTGATCGTGCCGTCGCCGGCCGGCGAGGTGGACTTGAGCAGCTTCATGCCCGACGCCTGTTCCTTGCGTGCCGGATTCTCGCTCTTGGCCATCGCTTCCTTCACGCGGCCGAAGACACTCTCGAACTTGGCGGTGCTGTCACCCTTGACGGCATAGAACCACACGACCGTGTCGCCGGTGTCGAACGTGAGCTGCGGCTTGGCCGGCTCGGCCGGGGCAGCCGCTTGCGGCTGCGCCGCTGGCTCGGCGGGGGCCTGTGCAGAGGCAGACGCGCTCACCATCAGACTGCTGAACACCACAACGGCGGCCCCCAGGGCCACTCGCGCACCCGCACCACGTACGGCCCGCGCCTCCATCGACAAACGCATAGCGACTTCCTCCAACTCCGAGAACACCGAGAACATGAAAGGTGGTGGATCCGCGGTTACTGTACCGTAAAGCCCGACCACCGCAAACCCATCAGACGAACACCTGCATGACCTCGTTTGCGAGGAGCATGCCACGGCGCGTGAGTCGAATCCTGCCCGAAACGCGCTCGAGCAGTCCAGCCTCCGCCGCCGGTGCCAGTGCATCACCGTAGCGATCCCAGACATCCGCGTCAAATCGTGCCCCATACGTCGCGAGGTCGATGCCCTCGATCAACCGCAGTCCCATGAAGAGCGCCTCAGCCAGTTGCTGGGGGCGATCCAGGTGCCGCGCCTGCCCGGTCGGGTCCGCGCCGGCCATGACGCGCTCGACGTAGGCCCGGGTGTCGGCCACATGACTCCACCGTCGACCATCGCGCGATCCGTGCGCGCCGCAGCCGACGGCCAGCCACCCCGTGTCGTGCCAGTACTTCAGGTTGTGGCGACTCTGGTGCCCCTCTCGTGCCACGTTGGAGATTTCGTACTGCGCGAGTCCGGCCGCCGCGAGGCGATCCATCGCCAGCTCGTACATGTCCGCCGCATCGTCTTCAGCCGTCTGCGACCACTGCTCGCGCGCCATCAATTCCTGGAGCGGCGCGTTGGGGTAGAGCTCGAGCAGATAGAGCGACGCATGATCGGGCGCCATGTCGACGAGCGCGTCCACAGACGTCATCCATTGCGACACGCTCTGCCCCGGCAGCCACATCATCAGATCGAGGCTGACATCGTCGAAGCCTTCGGCACGGGCCTCGCGCATCGCGGCGCGCGCTCGATCCGCGCTGTGCAACCGTCCGAGCCGGCGCAACTCCTCGTCGCGGAACGACTGCACGCCGAACGACAGGCGTGTCACGCCGGCCGCCCTGAACCCCGCGAGGCGACGCGCGTCAACGGTCTCCGGGTTGGCCTCCATCGTGATCTCCGTCCCGGGCACGACGTCGAACGCCGAGCGACACGCCTCCACGATGCGTCGCACGTCCCGGGGATCGAGCAGCGAGGGTGTGCCCCCGCCCATGTAGATCGTGTCGACGGCGACAGGTTCGGCCAGACGCGCGACGTGCGTGACGAGCGCCTCGACGTACGCATCCTTCAGCGCGGCGTCCATCAGGCCGCGGTTGAAGTTGCAGTAGTGGCAGATCGCGCTGCAGAACGGGATGTGGACGTAGATGCCGAGCGGCGGTGTCACGACGTCAGCGGCGCGTGCCGGCCCGGCCGCCCGGCCACTTGAGCTCTGGCGCGGCCGTCGCTGGCGTACGCGCACCATCGCGCAGCTTCGCGCGCATGGGTGCGCTGGCCTTCACCGGGAGACGTCCGCTTCCACCGGGCTTCTGGCGCATGCGCCACAGCGCCACGAGGTCGTCGGTGCCGCCGTTGGGCGGCAGTTCGCGGTAGTCCGCGCCGTCGAGATCGAGGAACTCGCACATCTCGTGCAGGCGCGATCGCATGCGGAACCCGATGCGGTACAGCAGCGACTCGGGGATCGTCGGATCGGGGTCGTCCACGTAGTTGGACGTGAACAGCGTGAGGCGCTTCTCGCTGTAACGCGTGTTGACGATCAGGTTCAGCGTCTCGTCCACCCATTCGGACGCCTTCTCGGCACCCAGGTCGTCGAGGACGAGCACGTCTGCGGTCATCACGGGACGCAGCACGTCGCGTTCCGTCTCGCGTACCACGGGATCGTACGTCGCGCGGATCACGCGCAGGAGATCGCGCGTGTCGTAGAAGACGCCGCGCGCCCCCTTCTCCTGAATCAGCGCACGCAGCACCGCAACGGCCAGGTGCGTCTTGCCGACGCCTGGAGGGCCGAGCAGGAACAAGCCGCGATCGGTGACCGGATAGCGCTGTACGAGCGCGCGCGCCGACGCGAGCGCGCGATCGAGCGACGGGTTGCCGTACGTGTCGAACGGCGAGAAGGCGCAGTGCTGATACCGGCGCGGAATGCGCGAGTCGACACGGCGCCGCGACGCCGACGCGTCACGCCAGCAATCGCAGCGCGTGACACGACGCTCACCGTCGTGCTCGACCGACTTCCAACCAGTACCGTGACAGAGTGCGCAGACCGCGTCCAAGGGATCGGAATGATAACTCACGGCTCCGGCGTCGGCTCGTTCTGCGCGCCCGTGCTCCCGAGTTCCTGCGATCCCGCGTTGCCGTGTTCCTGCGTGCCTGCGTTCCTGAGCTCCTGAGCCCCCGAGCTCCTGACCATCGCCGTCGAGAGACGCTGCTCCCAATCGCCGAGGCCGCGCACCATCTCCTGCTTCACGTAGCCCATGAACTCGTTGACTTCGTGCTGCATCTGCGCCATGCGCTCGCGCAGGTTCAGGATGATCTCGACGCCCGCGAGGTTCACGCCGAGCTCGCGCGTGAGCGTGAGGATCGTCTCCAGCCGCTCGAGGTCATCGTCGGAGTAGAGCCGCGTGTTGCCGTCGGTGCGCGACGGACGCAGCAATCCTTCACGCTCGTAGAGCCGCAGCGTCTGCGGGTGGATGTTGTAGCGCTGCGCCACGGCGCTGATCATGTACAGGGCCTTGCCGGGCCGTCGTGTCGTCATCACTCGCCCTTCCCGGTGAC
>CAYRAE010000218.1:0-3035 GCA_964422175.1 uncultured Luteitalea sp.
GCTGGTTCGGGTTGTAGCGCAGCAGCGCGCGCTCGCCGGCCGACGGCTTCAGCGCGTCGACGATGCGCGTCGCGAGCGCGGGGTACGGGTACGCGAAGCCGCTCGCGGGCGCGGAGGTCGCGGGCGCCGGCGGTTCGGCAGGCGACGAACAGGCGCCGGCACCGAGCGCGAGGACGAGGACCGCCGCGGCAGCCCGGGAACATTGAATACGGCGCTCCGAAGCGGCCGCGTACATCTGGAAATTCACAGTCGATGCTCCTCTCGTACAGGGATCAGAAGGCAACCTTCACGCCGACGCGCAGCAGGCGTCCGTCCAGGTTGCGGGAGACGCGGCCGAGTGCCGGGCCGACCTGTTCAACCTCGGTGACCGAGGCGTTCTCGTTCAGCAGGTTGTAGACCTCGAGCAGCGGCCCCACGGAGAGACCGCGACCGAGGCGGAAGCTGCGGCCGACGCGAAGGTCGAGCAGCGTCTGATTGGGCTTCCGTTCGTCGCCGGCGGGCAGCAGCGCGACTTCCTGGCTCACCTGGCGCAGCGTCGGCGCGATCGTGCGCGTGACCGTGTACAGGCGGCGCAGCGGCTGGCCGGTGTAGTAGCCCAGGTGTCCCGACAACGACACCTGCCAGGGCAACTGGTAGATGCCCGAGACGTTGACGATGAGCGGCGAGTCGAGCAGATCGAAACCGTCGGCATTGATGTAGCCGTTCGGATTGCCGCCCACCGCCGACAGGCTCGTCGCGCGATTGCGGCCGAGCGTCACGCCGCCGAACAGCGTGAGGCCGTCGCTGAACCGGCGGTTCACCGTGGCTTCGAGACCGTGGTAGGTCTGCTCGAGGCTCGGCACGTTCGTGAGCACGTTGTCGACGCGGCCGATGCTCGCAGCGGTCTGGTTGTAGATCGTGAGCGGCGATCCGTCGAGCGGGTTCGTGATCTCGAGCGGCGTGTAGTCGTCGAACGACACGGCGGCGTTCACGACGGCCGTCAGGTTCTTGTAACGCCGATGGAAGTAGCTCAGGGCGACGGCGAAGTCGGTGCCGAGCTGGTGCTCGACCGTCGCCGCGTATTCCCACTGCGTCGGCCGGCGGAGCTGCGGATCGATGCGCACCGTCGCGCCGCGATCGAGGCCGCCGAGCGACGGGCCGATCTCGCCGAGCTGCGGCACGCCGTCGCCGTTGCCGTCGACCCACGACCGCACTTCGGTGTTCTGCCGCATCGGGCTGAACTGGTTGATGAGCGCCGATCCCTGCCGCTGCGTGTACTGGCTCGCACTCACCTTGACGACGGTCCGTCCCTGCCCCGAGATGTCGTAGGTGGCCGCCAGACGCGGGACGATCGTGTTCCACACCACGAGATCCTTCTGCGCCTCGAAGCTGCGCGCCGGTACGAACTGTCCGGCGCCCGCCGACTGCTCGCCGAGTCCGCCCGTGTGACGCTCGTACCGCAGGCCGAGATTGAGCGTCAGCCGGCGGCTGATCGCCCAGGCATCCTGCACGAAGACGCCGAGATCGGACTGCTGCAGGTTGGTCTCGACCGGCGTGTTGTAGACCATCACCGAGTCGGGCACGCCGTTGCGGTACCGCGCGACGAAGTCGCCGTGGCCGAGCGAATCGAACGTCTGGCCGTACGGCGCGTATTCGAACTGCACGCCGGTCCGGATCTGGTGTTCACCGCGGAAGCGGGGCAGCCACGACACGACGGCGCTCGCCGTGCGCCGCTCCTGGTTGGCGCGCACCATCGAGGGCGGCGGCGCGCCCGTCAGCGTCGACAGCGCGAGGTCGTTGCGCGCGAACGCGCTCGAATCGAGATCGGGCTGGTAGTCGAGCGACCAGGGCACGTAGTACCACGACACGCCCGCGTCGAGCAGCACCGTGGGGCTCAGCGTCGACGTCCACTTGACGTTGGCCACCGGCCCCCACAGCGGCGAGTTGTAGCTCGCCTCGGGTGAGACGAACTGGTACGTCGAGGCGATCTCGCGGCGGTGATCGCGGATCTTGTAGTTGTAGTCGACGAAGCTCGAGATCCTGTTGGCCGAGTTGACCTGCCAGGTGACCTTGCCGCCGGCGTTCCAGATCATGTTCTCGTCGAGCGCCTGCGTGCCGTCGGGGTTGAACGTGTTGGCTTCGAAGCGATCCACGCGGAACCGCCGGGCGCTCGCGAAGAACCACAGCGAGTCACGCGCGATCGGACCGCCGATTCCGCCGTTCAGATCGTAGAAGGTGTCCATGGCGCTCGGCGCGACCAACCCGCGCGAGGCCTGGTCGTCGCTGACGTTCGCGCTCTGGAGCCTGTTGTTGGTGTACGTCCCGAACAGCGTGCCGCGATACGTCGAGCCGCCGTCCTTCGTAATCATGTTCACGCTCACGCCGCCCGCGCCGATCTCGGCCGGCAGGGCCCGCGTCTGCACGACGATCTCCTGGATGGCGCTCTGGTTCGGATACTGCCCCGACACGCCGCCACTGCCGGTGTTGGATGTCGTGTTCAGACCATCGGTGTTCCAGATCAGATCCCGCGTCTGCGAGCCGTGGATCGAGACGCCGGCCGTCTGGCCCGTCTCGGATCCGCCGATGTCGGGACGTGCCGTCACGGCGCCCGGAACGAGGCTGACGGCCACATTGGGCACGCGACCGACGGGAATGCCCTCGATGAGCTCCTGGTGCAGCGGACGCTCGGAGGTGCCCGACCGCGTGTCGATCACAGGCGCGCCGCCGAGCACCGTGACCTCGTCCTGGAGCTGTCCGATGGGCAGACGCGCATCGACAGTCGCCGTGAAGCCGGTGCTGAGTGCGATGCCGGTGCGGCGCACGGTCTGGAGGCCCTCCAGCGTGAACGTGACTTCGTACTGGCCCGGACGCAGGTCCACCACCTGATACCGCCCATCCTCCGCGGTGACGGTGGTCTTGCTGCGTTCGATGAGCGCGGGGCTCGTGACGTCGACCGTCACGCCGGGAAGGACGCGGCCCTGATCGTCGACCACCACGCCGACGATGCCGGCTGCCGACTGCGCGCGACTCGGCAGGGGCAACAGCAGGAGGATCGC
>CAYRAE010000218.1:3135-6516 GCA_964422175.1 uncultured Luteitalea sp.
CCATACAACAGCTGCCGACGAGGGCAACTGACGATGGGCGGCGCTGACGAAGGCTGCGAAGGATGTGCATGGGGTTCACGGGTGCGGCACCAGCCGCACGCCAATCTTCACAGCCTACGCGGTTCGGCTGGAAAGAGAAGTCCGACGTGTGACATAGCACGTGTCACAGTTGGGACGGACGCCTGCGTCGGCGTCCGCGAGACCATGGTGCGATCGTTCGTTGAACAGGAGTCGTAATCGAGTGGTGACCGAATCGAGCTCACCCCCGGCACGGCCGGGACATGCCGCAGGTGATTGGTGGTCGCGTACCGCCGTGCGGACGACAGGCATCGCGGCGCTGGCCCTCGTCGGCATCCTCACGCACCTGGTGCTCCGCTGGGGGACCAACGCGTCGCCATTCGCGCAGGCGCTCCCGCTCTACGTCGTGCTCGTCGCGGGCGGCGTGCCGCTCGTGCTCTCTCTTGCGCTCGCGCTCGCGCGCCGCGAATTCGGCTCCGATCTGCTCGCCGGGATCTCGATCGTGGCGGCCGTGCTGCTTCAGGAGTATCTGGCGGCCACCTTCGTGGTGCTGATGCTCTCGGGTGGCGAAGCCGTCGAGGCACGAGCGCTCGGCCGCGCCTCGTCGGTCCTGCAGGCGCTCGCCAGCCGCATGCCGCTCGCGGCCCATCGTCGCGTCGATGGGCGGATCGCGGACATCGAGCTCGCGGACGTCCGCGTCGGCGACGAGTTGATCGTGTACCCGCACGAGATCTGTCCCGTCGACGGCGTGATCGTCGACGGCCATGGCGTGATGGACGAGTCGTACCTCACGGGCGAGCCCTTCATGATGGCGAAGGCGCCGGGGTCGGAGGTGTTCTCGGGCGCGATCAATGGTGAGAGCGCGCTGACGCTTCGCGCGAGTCGCCTGGCTGTCGATTCACGCTACGCCCGCATCATGGGCGTGATGCAGGACTCGGAGCAGCGGCGCCCGCAGCTCCGTCGACTGGGCGACCAGCTTGGTGCGTGGTACACGCCGATCGCGCTCGGTGTGGCCATCGCGGCCTGGGCGTGGAGCGGCGATCCGATCAGGTTCCTCGCCGTACTCGTGGTCGCCACGCCGTGTCCGCTCCTCATCGCCATCCCCGTGGCCATCATCGGAGCCATCTCTCTCGCCGCCAAGCGGAGCATCATCATCCGCGACCCTGCCGTGCTCGAGCGCATCGATGGCTGCCGCACCATCGTCCTCGACAAGACAGGGACGCTGACGTACGGCGCACCCACGCTGACGGATCGGTTCACGGCCCCGGGCATGGACGATGCGACGGTGCTGCGGATGGCGGCGAGCCTCGAGCGGTATTCGAAGCACCCGCTCGCGAAGCCGCTCGTCGACGCGGCCGGGCTGGCGCATGTGACGCTCGTCGACCCGAGCGACGTGCGCGAGCGGCCGGGTGAAGGCCTCACGGGCCACGTCGAGGGACGGCATGTGCGCGTGATCGGCCGGCGCCAGGCCGAGGCGGAGGGACACGGCGACGCGCTGCCGCCGATCGCGACAGGCCTGGAGTGCGTGATCCTGCTCGATGGCCGGTACGCGGCCACGTACCGCTTCCACGATGCACCGCGCGCCGACAGCCGGTCCTTCATCACGCATCTGCGCCCTCGACACCAGATCGAGCGAATCCTGCTCGTCTCCGGCGATCGAGAGAGCGAAGTGCGCTATCTGGCCGACCAGGTCGGTATCGAGGAGATCTACGCAGGACAGACGCCCGAGCAGAAGGTGGCGATCACGCGCGCGGAGACCGCGCGTGCGCCGACGCTGTTCATCGGCGACGGCATCAACGACGCCCCCGCACTCGTGACGGCCACCGTCGGTCTGGCCTTCGGCCACCAGAGCGAGATCACCACGGAAGCCGCGGGAGCCGTGATCATGGACACGTCGCTCAAGCGCGTCGACGAGCTGTTTCACCTCGCGCGTCGCATGCGGCGCATCGCGCTGCAGAGCGCCGTCGGCGGGATGGCGTTGAGCGTCGTCGGGATGCTCATCGCGTTCGGCGGATGGCTGCCGCCCGTCGGAGGCGCGATCTTCCAGGAAGTCATCGACCTGGCCGCAGTCCTCAACGCCCTGCGCGCCGCCGTTCCCGGTGGCGAGTTGAGCGACTACTAGTCGGTCACTTCATGGAGCGCCTTCTCGCGCCGGGTCACCACTCGCTTGACAGGTGATCCAGCGCTTCGATGTCGGCCAGGTCTTTCGTTCGCCCCGCGGCGCGCTTGTTCGTGATGAAAGCGTCTCTGCCAATGAACGGCACGGTCCGCGATCCGACCGTCCCGTCCGCATGATCGCGCCAGACCTCGTCCCAGCTGACGCCGTCGATCATGCTCATCACGTGAATCTGCACGGGTGGAACACCCATCTCGATGACCTTCTTTCCGGTCACGACATCTTCTGGCGTGAGCGGTCCGGTCGGGAAGCCGAACGCGGTGATCGCGTCGAGCAGGCGCTGGCCGTTCTCGATGGTAGGACGTACGAGGATATCGAGGTCGCCGGTGTAACGCGGTGCGCCATGGAACGCCAGTGCGTAGGCCCCAACCAGCACGAACTCAACGCGCCGGTCGATCAACAACCCGCAGAACTCGCTGAAGTCTGGCGCCAGCTCCATGGTGAGAACTCCGAAGGAACTCTACCGCGGCAAGCCTTTCTCCAGCAGGACGGCTCAGCCAGTACGCAACCGCACGGTCCGGTCGGGCGTGTTCCGCGAACGAGACAAGTTGAATCGTCCGGCGATCCATTCGTGACGGCATTGGCCCATTCTACGGCCGATCGCGGTACCACCATCGTCTGGCTCCGGGTTGCGGCGAGGCTCTGACCTCTCATCAGGGTCGCTGGCTGCAGGACAGGAACTCCACACGCGACTCTCCCGTATGTAATCTACAGTACCGACGCAACAGGAGAGCTGACGTGACTGGCCAACCGCAGGACGTGCTCAAAGGCACGCTCGACATGCTGATTCTGAAGGCGCTGGAGACGACGCCGATGCACGGATGGGGCGTCGGCGAACGCATCGCCCAGCTCTCGCGCGACGTGTTCCGCCTCCAGACGGGCACGCTGTATCCGGCGCTCCACCGATTGGTCCGTCAGGGGTGGATCACCGCGGAATGGCGCACGACGGAGAACAGCCGTCGCGCCCGGTACTACAGGTTGACGGCCGCAGGCCGCAGGCAGCTCGATACCGAGCGCGCCTCGTGGAGCCGCGCCAGCCTGGCCGTGAACCGCATCCTGAACGCCGAATCCTGACGGCGAGGAGTCCCCATGTCGTGGATTGCCGCAATCCATCAGCGTCTGCGTGAACTGATCCACCCCGCGCAGGTATCTGCGGAGCTCGACGAGGAACTGCGCGATCACTTCGC
>CAYRAE010000219.1:0-5273 GCA_964422175.1 uncultured Luteitalea sp.
GCCAGCGCGCGCCCGATCTTGCCGGTCCCGACGATGCCGAACGTCTTGCCGCGGAGATCGAACCCGACGAGGCCTTCGAGGGAGAAGTTGGCCTCGCGCACACGGTTGTAGGCTCTGTGAATCCGTCGATTCAGTGCCAGCACGAGCGCCATCGCGTGCTCGGCAACCGCGTACGGCGAGTACTCCGGCACGCGCACCACGGGCAGGTCGAGCGCGGCGGCCGCGTCGAGGTCGACATGGTTGTAGCCCGCCGACCGCAGCGCGATGAGTCGCGTGCCGCCCGCGTGCAGCACGCGCAGCGTGTCGGCATCGACGCGGTCGTTCACGAACGGGCACACGACGGGCACCCCGACGGCGAGCGGCGCCGTCGTCTTCGAGAGGCGCGATTCGATGAAGTGCAGCGTGTGCGAGCGACCGGCGTTGGCGCGCTCGAAGGCCTCGCGGTCGTATGTATGCGTGTCGAAAAACGCGATGTCCATGTTGGTAATCATCGTGAGGCCTGGCTCGGAGAGCCGGCCCTCCGGGCCCGGCCCGCCGTCACCGGCCGATGGCGGCCAGTTCTGCGTCGGTCCACGGGCGTGTGCGCGTCTGCGTGGCCTTGCGCACGCGGGCGACGGTGCCGGCGTCGACGGCCGTCGCGCCGTGCCCCCACTCGCGCCTGACGTACGTGAGGACTGCCGCGACCTGTGCGTCGGTCATGGCCGACCCCAACGGCGGCATCAGACCCGTGACCCCTTCCTTACCGTTCATCAGCACGCGCACGGGAATCTCTGATGCTGCCAGCGCGAGGGGCGATCCGACGAGACTCGCGGCGCGACCCGCCTGACCGCGACCGTCGGCCTGGTGGCACGACTGGCACAGCGCCTCGTAAATCGTGCGTCCCTCATCGAAGCGCCGCTGTTCCTGCGCCGTCAACGGAGGCGGCGCGTCCTCGTCACCGGGCTTGCCGGGCCACGTGACGTGTGTCAGGACCGCTGCCGCCTGCCGACCCAGTCGCGAATCCTCCCGTGCAAGCGCGATGAACGCGCGCGGCGCGTCGGTGAGTCGCAAGGGTGGCGCCGCCGGACCGGGACGCGTGTACGCGTTGGCCGCTTCTGGCCACTCGAATGCGTACGCGCCTCCCGCACTCTGACGGCCGCCGGGGCACGTCGGGCACGTCACGCCGGGGGCCGCGGGCAATGGCGGCAACTGACCGGGGACCGGTGCGCCGAGAATGCCGATCTCCGCACCTGACATGAGTGCCTCGCGCCGGGCCATCGGCAGCGCGGCCTCGGCGATGCGCGCGAGCCACGTCCGCGCCTCACCGTCACGTCCGCCGCGGAACAACGTCGCCGCCACCATCGTCGTCGCGGCGTCGGCATCCTGTGTGAGCAGCCGCGCGAGGAGAGCGCCCTCGGCACCGCGAGCGCCTGAGAGCACGGCATCCGTCACCATCGGATCGCCGCCGGACCGGATGAGGGCGCGCGCCATCGCGTCCCACTTGCCGTCACCGTCAGGCAGGGCGCCGAGCGTGGCGGCGACCTGCAGACGTACTCGCGGATCCGGATCGTCGATCGCGGTTTCGATACGAGATCGCAGATCCGGGGTTGGATCATCGAGCCAGCGTTCCGCGATCCGCAACCCTGCGGCACGCACGTGAGGCGACGTATCGGTCAGCGCGACAGCGACGTGCGACGGCTCGATCGCGTCGAGGCCATCGAGCGTCCAGAGCGCGTGAAGTCTCGTGCGTGCGTCGGCCGCGTCGCGAGCGAGTACGCCGAGCGCAGGCGCAGCCTCGACGAGACCGCGCTCCACGAGCAGCCGTTGCGCCGTGTCGCGCCGCCAGCCGTTCGGATGCGAGAGCAGGGCGACGAGATCCGCCGCGGTGCGCGTGGGCAGGACACTCCTGTCTCGTGGCGTGTCGTCGTACACGATCCGCCAGATGCGTCCGAGCCCGCGCGGCTCGACGAGTCCCTGCGCCTCGATGTACGACTTGAGGTACGCGGTCAACGACAGCCGATGCTCGATGACGCCGCGATAGAGATCCACGACGTACAGCGCACCGTCTGGCGCGTTGGCGATCTGCACGGGTCTGAAGCGCTCATCCGTCGACGCCAGGAACTCGGCATCCGGCCACGGCTTCGACGCGCGCAGCGTCACGCCGTCTTCGCGCAGGTGGATGAGGCTCACGAGGTTCGCGGCAGGGTCTGCCACGAACACGCTGCCGTATGTCGACGCCGGCAGGCGATCGCCGCGATACACGAGCGGCGTACACACGGACGTGTAGCGCGCGAGCGTGCCATCGTCGCGTCGGATGCCGGCCTGGTAGCCGCGATTGACGCCAGGCGTCGGGCGCACGGGCCAGATGGTGTTGAGGTCGTTGTCGGGCATCGCCAGCCGCTCGTAGCTGCCGCGCGTGCGCAACAGCTGCGGATGGCGTACGAAGTACTCGCTCGCGATCAGATCCACGTGCAGCGCGGATTCGTTCGTGTTGCGATACGTCCGCCCCACATCGTCATGCGTGACGCCCCACTGCCCGCGTACGGGCGAGGGTTCGACGACGATCGAGCCCGCCCTCCACCGCAGATGGACGCGCGATTGCCCCGCGGTGCGCATGCGGTTGTCGAGGCCCCAGTCGAATCCGTTGGCGTTGTTCTCGACGTCCACATCGCGTCTGCCGAACTGGTCGGTGACGCGCGTCTTCGTGTTCATGCGGCCGTCGCCGTCGGTGTCGCGCATCAGCCAGAGATCGGGAGGCTCGGCCACCAGCACGCCGTCGTCCAGCACCTTGACGCTGCGCGCGAGCACGAGCCCGTCGGCGAACACGGTGCGGCGATCCATCCGGCCATCGCCGTCGGTGTCGGTGAGCGTGACGATGCGGCCGACGGGTGCATGCTCGCCCGTGGCGGAAATGTCGGGCATGAAGCCGGGCATCTCGACCACCCAGAGACGACCATCGGGCGCCCAGTCGATCGCCACGGGATCCTGCACGAGCGGCTCGCTCGCCACGAGTTCGATACGGAAGCCAGGCGCCAGACGGAAGGTGACCGACTCCTCATCGGGCGTGCGCGGGGGCGATGTCGGTTCCACGGCCGCGACTCCTGGTGGCCACGCGTGCTTCGTTGCCTGCTGGCCACGCGTGGTGGCCATGGCGACAGTGCCGACGATCGCCGTGGCGACGAGGATTCGGAACACAATGACTCGCATGGCTTCTCGGCGGACGTTCCTCTCGACTTCCGGATTGGCGCTGGCTGGCGTGGCCCTGCCGGGCGTGGCGCCGCGGCTGGCCGCGCAGGGAGAACCCATCATAGACATCCACCAGCACGTGGGCTACAGCGGACGCCCGGACGATGTGCTGCTGGCGCACCAGCGCGCGATGGGCGTGACGACGACAATCCTGTTGCCGGCGGGTCGCTCCGTGCAGCGGCCATCGACGCATGATGGCGTGGCCAACGGTCTGCAGGCGCAGGCGCTCGGCAACGACGCCTGCTACGAATTCGCGCGTGCGCATCGCGAGGCGTACCTCTTCGGCGCCAACGAAGTGCCGGACGTCGACGGTGCGACGCAGGAGATCGAACGCCAGATCGCGCGAGGCGCGGTGCTCATCGCCGAGCAGAAGTTCGGCGTGGCGTGCGACGCCCCGGAGATGCAGGCCATCTACACGCTGGCCGACACGCATCGCGTCCCCGTGCTGATGCACTGGCAGTTCGGGATGTACAACCACGGCTTCGAACGGTTCCACACGATGCTGGAGCGCTTCCCGCGCGTCACGTTCATCGGTCACGCGCAGACGTGGTGGGCCAACATCGACGCGAATCATCGCGACCAGACGGTGCTGTATCCGAAGGGCCCCGTGACGCCCGGCGGGCTGACGGATCGGTACCTGCGCGACTACCCGAACATGTACGGCGACCTGTCGGCGGGCTCGGGCCTGAATGCGCTGACGCGCGACGAGGCCTTCATGCGCGACTTCCTCACGCGGCACCAGGACAAGTTGCTGTACGGCAGCGACTGCAACGATCACGTCGGCAGCGGGCCGCAGTGTCAGGGCGCGCAGACCATCGCCGCGATCCGTCGTCTCGCCGCCAGCAAGGCCATCGAGCGGAAGCTGCTGTACGAGAACGCCAAACGCGTCTTCCGCCTCTGATCCCCACCACGATTTCCTGTGCTGCCTGCCTCGATCCGGGCCGTCGCGTTCGCAGCGGCACTCGCCGTCGCGTCGTCGTGTGCACCGGTGACGGCCGGGCCCGGAGGGCCGGCCCTACCTGGGCGCGGCGAGCACCTGCGGCCCAGCTGTCCGGTGCCCGGTGCCCGGCTTGTGCCCCGAACCCCAGAGGGCGAAGGGGGATGCCCGGTGCCCGATGAACATCCACTCGAACGTTTCGAGGGTGTCGAGCCGCACATGGGGACGCTCGTGCGGATCACCGTGTACGCGCGCGATGCCGAGGCTGCGCGCGTGGCGTTCCGGGCGGGCTTCGATCGCATCAGCGAGCTCGACGCGATCCTGTCGGACTACAAGCCGGACAGCGAACTGAATCGCGTGACCCGCGAAGCAGTCGGCCGGCCCGTGGCGGTTGGTCCCGATCTCTTCGCCGTGCTGCGTGCGTCGCAACGGCTCTCGGTTGAGACCGATGGCGCGTTCGACGTCACGCAGGGCGCTGTCGTGCGTCTCTGGCGCGACGCGCGTGCCACGGGACGCGTGCCCGACAGCGACGCGTTGCAGGCGGCGGCTCGTCGAAGCGGGTACACGCACATGCATCTCGATGAGACGCGGCGCACCGTGTCGTTCGATATCGCCGGCATGCACCTCGACGTCGGTGCCATCGGCAAGGGCTACGCGGCCAGTGAAGCGCTCGCGGCCATTGCGCGCGCGGGCGTGCCGATCGCCCTCGTTGCGGTGAGCGGCGACATCGCGTGTGGCGCGCCGCCGCCGGGCCAGCCTGGCTGGCGCGTCCGCATCCACGACGATGACCTCGTGGGCACTGACGTGCCTGCGGTCCTTCGCCTGAGTCACATGGCGGTGTCGACATCGGGCAACGCCGAGCAGCACCTCGACGTCGGCGGCCGACGGTACTCCCATGTGATCGACCCTCGATCGCGAACCGGCCTGCTCGACGACATCACCGTGACGGTCATCGCGCCGCATGGCATGGATGCCGACGGCCTCGACACGGCCATCGGCGTGCTCGGGATCGACAAGGGCCTCGACCTCATCGAACGTCACGCCGACGCGGCCGCCTTCATCGTCCTCCGCACGCCCGACAGGACCACCGTCCGCGCCTCGACCCGCTTCC
>CAYRAE010000219.1:5373-6487 GCA_964422175.1 uncultured Luteitalea sp.
CGCCCGGGCTGTGATTGAATGGCGCGCATGCGTCGCGTGTCGCCTCTGCTCATCGCCCTCATCGCCACGGCCTCCCTGGCCGGTCATGCCCAGGAGCGGGCATCGGCGCCCATCCACGGCTTTGCCACCGCGCGTGTCGGTGCGCAGCACGATCTCGAACGTCGCTTCGACGCACAGATCTCCACGGCGAACCTGACGGCGTGGCTGGAGCGGATGGCGGCGCGACCGCATCACGCCGGATCGCCGCATGGCAAGGCGAACGCCGAATTCATGGCGGGGCTGCTGCGCGAGTGGGGTTATCGCGTCGAGATCAAGCAGTACGACGTCCTCTTCCCGACGCCCATCACGCGCGTGGTGGAGATGGTCGCGCCCACACGCTTCACGGCGCGACTCTCCGAGCCGCCCGTCCAGGGCGACGCGGTCTCGAAGCTGGCGTCGGAGGCGCTCCCGACCTTCAACATGTACTCGGCCGACGGCGACGTCACGGGCGAGCTCGTGTACGTCAACTACGGCGTGCCCGCCGACTACGAAGAGCTCGCGCGGCGCGGCATCGACGTGAAGGGGAAGATCGTCATCGCGCGTTACGGCGGATCGTGGCGCGGCATCAAGCCGAAGGTGGCCGCCGAGCACGGGGCCATCGGCTGCCTCATCTACTCCGACCCGAGAGACGATGGGTACTTTCAGGGTGATCCGTATCCGAAGGGCGGTTGGCGCAACGAGCACTCGGCGCAGCGAGGGTCGGTGGCCGACATGCCCGTGTATCCGGGCGACCCGCTGACGCCGTTCGTGGCAGCCACGCCTTCTGCCACACGTCCCGAGTTCACCAAGGCCGAAACGCTGACGAAGATCCCCGTGCTCCCGATCTCGTACGGCGACGCGCTGCCGCTGCTGAAAGCGATCGAGGGCCCCGTGGCGCCTGCCGCATGGCGCGGCGGCCTTCCGGCGACGTACCACATCGGTCCCGGCCCCGCTCGCGTCCACATGAAGCTCGCGTTCGACTGGAAGCTCGTGCCGGCCTACGACGTGATTGCCACGATCGACGGCGCGGAGTTCCCCGATCAGTGGATCGTGCGCGGCAACCATCACGACGGCTGGGTGGCCGGCGCCAGCGATC
>CAYRAE010000220.1:0-6484 GCA_964422175.1 uncultured Luteitalea sp.
CGGGGCCGAGCACGCCCGTCGTGCCGTTGTCGTCGAGGCCGTTGAGCAGGTAGTCCGTGAGATCGACGAAGCCGCCCGTACCGAGGCCGGGCACGAAGAACTGCGGATGGTTGAACGCGTTGTCGAGCATGGCGGTGAACTGCACCTGCACGCCCGACGCGCGGACGATGTCCTTGTAGATCGCGAAGTTCGCGATCCATGTACCGGGTCCCTTCAGGCTGCCCTTCTTCGCGTTGCCGAGCGTACCGTCGGCAGGCAGGCGATAGGCCGAGACGTCGAAGAAGCTGGCACGCGTGCCGCCGACGTTCGGGTTGCCCGTGACGTCCGGACGCCACGACTCGCCGAACTGGCCCACGCCATCGAGCCCCACGCCTGTATTGGCGGGGTAGAGCGGATCGGTCCCCCACACGTAGAAAGGCGTGAGGTTGGGGCCGGAGCGCGCCTGCACGATGGACGAGAGCGTCCAGCCGCCGACGATCGCGTCGGCCCAGATCGGCATCGTCGAGCCGACGGTCCGCTCGCGGCCGATGGGGATGTCCCACGTGCTGTTGAACACCACGCGGTGCTTCACGACGTTGGGATCCGGCCCGCGATCCTTCTCGATGTCGTACGGGTCGTACTGGATGACGCCGATGGTGCTGTTGCCGCTGTCTGGCGCGTTGCTGTTCGAGCCCGAGAGCGTGTACGCGGCGTTGATCGCGAAGCCGCGGCGCCAACGGCGGTTGACCTCGATCTGCAGCGCGTTGAACTGCCCCTCGCCCGCGTTGGTGGTCATGTTGAGGAACGTGCCGTAGATCGGGTAGGGCAGTCGGGCCTGCGCCTCGGGGTCTTCGTAGATGTCTCCGAGCGGCACGGCGCTCGCCTGCACGCTGTTGGCCTCACGCGTCACCAGCAGCTTTCGCATTGTCGATCCGAGGTAGCTGACGCGGAGACCGAGATCTCCGGGCAGTTCGCGCTCGAGCGTCAGGTTGTACTGGTAGATGTCGGGGCTTTCGAGGCCGATGTCGAGACCCTGGTTACCGAAGCCCTGAGAGGTGCTGACCGTTCCCGTCGTGAATCCGTTCTGCAACGTCGCCCTGTTGCGCGTGATGGCGTAGCGGAACGGGTTGCGCGACATGATGTCGCGCGCACCCTGAGCGGCGCCCGTCGGATGGAAGATGCCGAAACCGCCGCGCACGACGGTCCGGGAGTCCTGCCCGATGCGATAGGCGAAGCCGACGCGTGGGCTGAAGTTGTTTCTGTCGGTCTTCATCAGTCCCGGGCCGACGCCGACGTCGCTGGCCAGCTGCGTGCGCCCGAGCGCCACGGCGCCGGGCGGCAGCAGCGCCGCCACCTGCGCGTTCGGCACCACGTGATGCCCGCCGTCCTCCAGGACGAAGTTGGCGAAGATGTCGTTGCGATCGACGAAGACGCCCACCACTTCGTAGCGCAGTCCGAGGAAGAGCGTGAGCGCGGGCGAGATCTTGAAGTCGTCCTGGAGGAACAGCGCCCAGTCGTTGGACACGGTGTCCATCGGCAGGTCGCCGCGCGTGTTGCGCTGCTCGCGCACGGTGTTGGGGAGACCGAGCAGGAAGTCGGCGAACGAATTGCCCGTGGCCCAGCCCGTGAAGTTGTACTGGCCCTTGGATTCGTTGGCGCCCGTGGAATACCCGTCGGTGGCGAAGTTGCGCGCGTAGTTGCCGCCGAACCGCAGCGAGTGACGGCCCTTCACCCATGTCGTGGTGTTGCTGATCGAGAACGCCGACTGGTCGAGGTCCCTGAACGTGTTCTGGCGCTGGTCACGGATGTCGGACGGACGGTTGGCGCCACCGAAGATGAACTGCGGATAGCCCGGCACGCCCTGCGCCAGCTGCGGCACCTCGATACCGACCGACGCGCCGACCTGCCCCGCGATGTACTGGCTGCGTCGATCGCGGACGTCTGCGCTGTACCCCATGCGGAACTCGTTGACGATCGTGTTCGTGAACGTGCGCGTCCATCCCGTCGCAACGGTCGTCGCACGCGACGAGCGCTCCAGAATCCCGAGGTTGGTGAGACCGCCGCCTCCGTTACCGCCCGTGTTCTCGAACGTGAACGCGTCAGGATCGCGCCGCTGCCAGCTCACGCGGCCGAAGAGCGAGTCGTTGGACGTCAACTCGTGATCGATGCGCAGGTCGGCCCTGTCGCGCGTCCGCTCGAGCGGCAGGATCTGCCGGTACGTCCCGTAGCCGTTGGCCAGGCCCGCCTGGTTCGGATCGGGGAAGAACGTCGACATGATCTTCTGCGCCGCCGGATCGAGACGGCCGGCGGGGATGCGATTGCCCGGGAAGGGAAGCCCTGTCGTCGGATCCGTGATGACGAAGCTGGCACCCGAGAAATCGCCGGCGCGCATCGCCTGCGTCGGCACGATCGCCTGCGCCCCGCCGCCGAGCGCCTTGAGCCTGCCCCCTTCGTAGTTGCCGAAGAAGAACGTGCGGTTGGTGCGAATCGGTCCGCCGAGGCTGAACCCGAACCGATGATCGTGCGTGTCGGAATTCGGGTCGTCGCGCGACACGCCATTGAGGGTCTGCGCGTACGTGCGCGCGTTCAGCTCGTTGGAGTTGAAGTCGTAGAACGTCGTGCCGCGCACCTGGTTCGCGCCGCGTTTGGTGGACACGACCACGCCGGCCAGACCGCCGAACTCCGCGCTGTAGGAGTTGGAGAGTACCTGGACCTCGGCGATCGCGTCGAGGCCGGGTGCCGCATTGGACAGCTCGCCGAAGATGCCGGCCGACGAGGGCTGGCCGTCCTGCACGTACGAGGCGCCATACGTGCGCCCGCCGAGGAACTGAATCGCGTCGAAGCCGCCGACCACGTTCGGGTTGAGCGTGAGGAAGTCCTGGATGTCGCGACTGTTGCGCGGCAGGTCGCGCAGCTGCTGCGCGTCGAGTCCTCGCGCGATGGACGGACTCTCCACCGAGATGTTCTGTCCCTCGGCCACGACGGTGATCACGTCCTGCACGTCGCCGACTTCGAGCGGCAGATCGGTCCGGATCGTCGACGCCGCCCTGAGTACGAGGCCCGTGCGGCGCGCCGCCTTGAATCCGCCGAGCGTGACGTCGACCGTGTACGTGCCAGGCCGCAGGTTGGCCACCTCGAACAGGCCCTGATCGTCGGTCACCGCGTCGCGCGTGACGCCCGTATCTTCATCGGTGACGACAACGGACGCACCGGGAAGGACGCCGCCCTGCGCGTCGGTGATGGCACCGCGAATCGTGCCGAGTGTCGACTGCGCCGGCGCGGAACGCGCGACGAGGCTCACGAGGCAGATCGGGATCAGCCACAGGCGAACGAGCCAGGCCGCTCGGAGAGCGAACGAGCTCGTGGAGGACGAGTGCACTCGAAACATGCGAACTCCAGGCCGCAATGTAATGCCCACGCCAGTGCCCCGCACGGATGTCGTGCCGGGAGATGTGCTGGTTCATCAGCATGCTAGGCCCGCCGCCGTCGTCTCGCAATGATAATCTTACGGATGAGTTGCACGCGCGGTGTCGTTCGTGCAGGAAATCCTGTCGAGACCTTGTATCGGGTGCCCATGCCGCCGCCGACGTCCTCTGACTCCGACCACACGAAAGGTGCGGCGCTCAACGCCTGGTTCATGGGCGTGGGATTCGCCGGGGCCGCGGTGTTCATTTCATCGTACATGCCGTGGCCCTGGGTCTTCGATATCGAAGACCCCGACTTCCATCCGCTGATCGTTCTGCCGCTGATGTCGCTTGCGGTCAGTGGGTACCATCTCTTTCACGCCGTCAGATGGACCATTCGGCTGAAGCGGTTCGGGTCGGCGACGATGGCGCTGAAAGGCGGCGGCTCGGTCGTGCTGGGCAGGACGCTCGAGGGCGTCGTGCGGACACAGCGCCCATTGCAGCCGCAGGGACCCTATCGGTTCGTCTTGCAGTGCATCGACACGCACGAGTTCCTGGATGAGAGCGAGGCCGCCACGCGCCCGTACAAGGTTCAGAACTTCACGACGTGGAAGCACGACCTGGAGGTACCGGCGGCGGGGATAGACTCGACGCGCGGGATTCCATTCTCGTTTCAGCTGCCGACCTCCGTCGGCCCAGGGCCGGCCGCGTCGCGCGTGGCGACGGGATCGCCTCACTTCCAGTCGAAGACGACGATCACGATCCCGGGCCTGCGGCGGGTCCGGTCGCACAATGATCCACCACGGGCGCGGACGTGGCAGCTTGATGTCTCGGCACCGATGCGTGGCACCGACTTCCACGCACAGTTCGTGGTCTCGGTGGAGCAAGCCTGACGCAAGCGGGACTCCTCAGCCCCCGAACAGCGCACCATGGACGCCGGCGAGTCGGTCGCTGCGTCATCGCATCGGACAGACACCGGGCGAGACCGTCCGCGGACACGCGCACTGAGGCCATCGATTTCTACGCCCCTGCCGAATGAGCGTGAGGGGCGCCGAGAGGCGTTTGCGCATACGCAACTGAGGCGCACTTCGCCCTCGCACCCGATGACCAGTCTTCAGGCAAGGACCTCCATGCGCGTACTTCGTTCGGCTTTCTTGAGCCTCGGCGTCTTTCACCTGTCACTCACCGTCGCGTTGGCAGCCCCGGTGACGTTGTACGACGGCAGTTCCTCCCGACGGACCAGGGGTGGTCGCGTGTCAACCTGGGCGGTATTGCTACGGTCAATAGTGGCGATGGCACGACGACCTTCCTCACCGTCGAGCACGACGGCATACAGAGCGAGGTGAACGTCTACACGTACGACACAGGCGCCACCGACTACGTGGCGTCGATCAGGCTGCAGGTGCTGTCGACGTCGTTCAACCCGCTTGACCCAGCGCTGGTCTTCAGCGCCTTCGGAAGCACCTCTCTGTACGGTACAGATCGCGTCAACAGCTTCGCCATCGACAATGGCGCGGTGCGATGGTCCGACGATGCAGGGGCCGCTACCGTCGACACGACCCTCTACCACGACTACGCGTTCCGCTACGTCGGCGGCACACTCTCCTTCTACATCGACCAGGCGTTTGCCAGCGTCGCGGACGGTACCGCGACGGCCGTGCTCACTCGGTCTTCGTTCACACCGAATGGCGACGTGGGGAGGGTCGCGTTCGGCGACTTCACGAATGACCGGGGCTACAACTCGCAGTTCATTGTCGATTTCGTGACGTTCGAGAACTTGACCCCGGCCTCCGTCCCCGAACCGGCCAGCCTCACGATGCTGGGCCTCGCCTTCGCGGGTGTCGCGGCGCGGCGGCGGGTCAGCATGGCGGGTCGGAGGAAGTAGCAGCGAGGCGGGGCCTACCGTTCACCGTGACGTTCGCGGCTGGCACGCCGGAGGCGAGCAGTCTCCCTCAGGCGGGATCGTTGACCTCGACGATGAGCGTCGCTCCCGTGTCAGTCACGCCGAAGTCGATGGCGTAGGCACGCGGGCCCGTGAAGGCGGTCACAGCGGCCTCGACCACGTCCTCGGCTGGACCGACGGAGTACGAACTCTTGTACCGCTTCACACGACGGCGGAGGCGCAGGTGGCGCTGCTCGGAAGCGTTCCGTCGTACCGAACGTAGGCGGTGTGAGTGGGTCGTCGGTTCATCCGGGACCTCAACGGAAGCGATGGTGGTCCTACCGGCGTGCGATGCGGCTCCGGCTTCCTGGCAACACCGCTCCGTCGGCCAAGCGCTGCAGAAATGTCGCCAGCGGCGAGACACGAATCGGCCCATCCTGCTGGGGCGTCTCGCCCAGATCCTGACCGCGAGCCCGGTGCCGATTTCCTGCATGGATCGCGAGCCGCATGCTCGGCGCGAGACAGCGACAGGTATATCCTGCGGACGTTCGCCAGTGATCCAGCGCATCCTGCGTCACCTCGGCCTCCCGACCGAGGTCCCGGAGCCGTGTCCGGCCCGTGCGCCGCCTCGGCTCCTCGAGACGAACGACGACCACGACCAAAGAGCCCCAGACGTCGACGCCGCCTGGTGAGGGCAGAGCGTCCTGTGGGGAGAGGTGTCGCCCCGTCCCGCTGTACCCCATTCGGGCCGACCGGGCCGTTTTCGGTGCTGTTCTCTTGAGTTCGATCTCGCATTGACCAGGGATTTTCTGCGGCTCCGACCGATCCGCGATTTCACGGGCCGACCGATCTTGGGTTCCAGGTCCGACGAATGTCCGATTTCAGAGCCGACGAACTGTAGAGATCAAGCGTGACGAATCGTAGATTTCATACATGACGGATTGTAGACTTCGATGATGACCGACTACCGCGCACGTGTCGTCGACACCGAGCTCAAACGACGCATGCGAGTGATGGGCGCGGTGCTCATTGACGGCCCGAAGGCGGTCGGAAAGACCAGGACCGCGTCGCAAGTCGCTGAGACCGTTCTCCGCCTCGATGTCGATCCGGTCGCACGGGCGGCGCTGGAGACCGCCCCGGAGCAGTTGTTCGAGCGCCCGACGCCGATCCTGTTCGATGAGTGGCAGGACACGCCGGCGCTGTGGAATCACGTCCGGCG
>CAYRAE010000221.1:0-6478 GCA_964422175.1 uncultured Luteitalea sp.
GCCGCCAACGGCTATGCCGTCCTGCAGGTGAACTATCGCGGCAGCAACGGACGCGGACAGGCGTTCCAGACGGCGATCTACGGCGACTGGGGCAACAAGGAGGTCGTGGATCTGCTGGCCGGCGTGGACTGGGCCATCGCGTCGGGCATCGCCGATCCCGCACGACTCGGCATCGGCGGCTGGAGCTACGGCGGCATCCTGACCAATTACACGATCGCGACGGACCCGCGCTTCAAGGGCGCCGTCAGCGGCGCCGGAAGCTCGTTACAGCTCACCATGTACGGCACCGACCAGTACATCGTCCAGTACGAGACGGAGATGGGCCAGCCGTGGAAGACGATGGATCGCTGGATGAAGGTGTCCTATCCGTTCTTCAACATCGAGCGGATCAAGACACCGACGCTGTTCATGACCGGCGAGAAGGACTTCAACGTGCCGGCGATCGGCAGCGAGCAGATGTATCAGGGGCTCAAGTCCGTCGGCACGACGACACGCCTCATCGTCTATCCCGGCCAGTACCACGGCATCACGCGCCCGAGCTACAGGCGGCACCGGCTCGAACAGTGGGTGGCCTGGTTCGACACGTACGTGAAGGGCACGCCGCGCACGCAGACGCCGGCGACCACCACGGCCACGGCGTCTCCCGCGCGATAGCGTGCTTCGCGAGCAGCAGTTCGCCGCGAGACGACAGGACGCGTGGGCGTGGTGGGACGGGTGGGTAGCCGCCCGTCGTGCCGGCATCACGACGCCTGACGAGGGCGAGGACATCGCGGTCCGCTTCCGCCAGTTGTGCCACGACCTGGCGCTGGCGCAGGACCGCGACTACTCGCTCGCGCTGGTCACCGCGCTCCAGGCGCGCGTGCTCGGCGCGCATCGCGAGATCTACGGCGTCGCCGGACGGCCATCGGTGTCGTGGCTGTCGTTCATCACGCGTGCCCTGCCGCGTCACGTGCGTCGCGAAGCACGGCTCGTGCTGGCGTCGGCGCTCCTGCTGCTCGGTCCGTTCCTCCTGCTCACGGCGATCGTCATCGTCGTGCCGTCGGTGGCGGATCTCCTCATCGGAGCGGAGACGCGCGCGTCGCTCGAACAGATGTATCCGGCAGGCGGGTCGTCGCGTGCCCGTGGCGCCGCCCTCGACTGGCAGATGTACGGCTTCTACATCGCCAACAACGTCCGCATCGACTTCCAGTGCTTCGCGGGCGGCATCCTCTTCGGCGCGGGCAGCGTCTTCTTCCTCGTGCTGAACGGCCTGATCATCGGCGCGTCGGCGGGCTACGTCACCGCAACGGGCGGCGGCGTGCCGTTCTGGTCGTTCGTGGCCGGACACAGCGCGTTCGAATTGATCGGCGCCGTGCTGTCTGGCGCGGCCGGCCTCATGCTCGGACGCGGCCTGTTGTCGCCCGGTGCCTGGCCCCGACGACACGCGCTCACGCTCGAAGCCCGGCGCGCCGTGCCGTTGCTGCTCGGCGCCGCGCTGCTGACGGCGCTGGCCGCCGTCATCGAGGCGTTCTGGTCGCCGAGCGCGAACGTACCGCCGGACGTGAAATACGCCGTGGGCGTCTCGCTGTGGGCGCTGACGGTGCTGTACTTCGTACGCGTGGGGCGCGATGCGGACTGACGACATCGCCGTCGACCTGCGTCCGCGCAACGACTTCGAGGCCGTCGATCTCGGCATCGCGCTCGGCCGCGCATGGTCGGCGCAGTTGGTGCCCGCATGGCTCCTCGCCTACGCGCTTCCGGCCTTCGCGATCGTCGCCCTCTCGCCACGCCCCTTCCTCGGCGCGGCGTGCGCGTGGCTGCTCAGGCCGTGGGCGGAACGCGCGATCCTCGTCGTGATGGCCCGGCGCTTCTTCGATCACCCGATCACGGTTCGGCAGGCGCTTGCCGAGACGTTCCGCGCGCCGGCGCGCATCGGGCCGTGGCTCGCGAGCGTCACATGGCGACGCCTGAGTCCCATACGCACCGCGTGGCTGGCCGTCTGGGAACTCGAGGGGCTCCGCGGGCAGGCCGCGCGCACCCGGATGCACGTCCTCACGACGCGCGGGTACGGCACCTGCGTGGCGGCTGCCGCCCTCGGGCTCGCGGCAACGGTCCTCACGATGCTCGCGCTCGTCGGCCTTGCACTCGCCCTGGTGCCCGATCCGATGGGTGAACGGATGACGGCGTGGCTCGATGGCGACGTCCCGTTGCTCACGACGCAGGGCCGGACATGGGCCCTGCTCTTCATCGCGAGCGACGCGCTCTGCGCGCCGTGGGTCACCGCGGCGCAGTTCGGCTGGTATGTCAGCCGTCGCACCGACCTCGAAGCGTGGGACATCGAGATCGTGTTCCGCGCGCTGGCACGCCGCGTGGCGGCGCCGCTTGTCCTCGCGATCGCACTGCTCTTCCCCATGCCCATGGTGCAGGCACAGGAGCCTGTCGAGCCGCCGGTGGAGATCGACTCGGAAGTCGAAGCTGACGTATCCGTCGATGAGTTCGATCCGGCCGAGGCGATCGCCACGATTCTCGAAGACTCCGAGTTCGGACGCTACGAGACGGTGCAGCAGTGGCAACTGCGCCGCACGCCACAGGTGCCCGATGCCAGGCCTCCGGCGTGGCTCGACGCGCTCTTCGATCGTCTCGGCGCGCTCGGCACGCTGTCGCGTGGCGCCACGTGGGCACTCCTCGCGTTCGTCGTGGCGGCGATCGTCCGTCTCGTGTGGCGGCACGGACGCTGGCGCACGACAGGAACTGCTGCCACCCCTGTCGAGACCGAGTTCGACTTCGCCACGACCGCCGTCGCAGACGAGGACGTCGTCGCGCGCGCACGCCAGGCGATCGACGAGGGTCGCGTGCGCGACGCGATGGGCCATCTCTATCGCGGCGTGGTGCGGTTCGCCGTACGGCGCGGTCTGTACGATGCGCGCCCCGGCGACACCGAAGGCGACTGCCTGCGGCAGGTTCGCGGCAGGCTCGATCCCGGCGCCGAGCGCACGGTTCGCGACGTGGTCCGCGCATGGCAGGGGGCGGCCTATGCTCGTCGTGAGCCGTCCATCGAACGCGCGCGCGCCATGTGCGATGCCTACGGCACTCACCTCGTGGACGGCCCGGCATGAAGCGACGCGTGATCGCCGGCATCCTCGTCGTCCTCGCGATCGCGGGCGGCATCGCTGCCGCACGACGTCTCTTCGAGCGCGTGCCGGTGACGATCCGTCGCGGCGCATCGGCCGAAGTCCGTAAGCAGCCGCGGCTCGCGTTCGAACGCCTGCTCGACGCCGGTCTCGTCAGTGCGGACATCGTCGACGTGGGGGTTGCCGCCGTCGAGGAGTACCCACTCGATGCCACGCTGATGCTCACGGAGCGCGACCTCGCGCTGACGCGCGCAACGGAAGACGCACTGCTTACCTGGGTCGGAGCAGGAGGCACACTGGTCCTCGAGCCCGCGTACGGTGCGCTCTCCCAGCGCCTTGGCGTGCGCGAACCGGATCGCCGCGCCGTCTCGTTCACGACGGACGGGACGTACATCGAGCCGCCACCCACCGTCACCATCCAGGACCCGCAGCACGCGTCGCCGTTCACGATCGAGACGCCATCGGGCTTCGTGCTCTCCACGCCATCTCTCTGGAACAGTGGCGACGGACACGGTGGCCTCGCCATCGCCTACGTGCCGCACGGCGAAGGCGTCGTCATCCTCGTCGCCGGCCTCTCGACGATGTGGCACAACGAGGTCATCGGTCGACACGATCACGCGGCGCTGCTCTGGCACCTCGCCACGCGCGAGACGCTCGACGGCCTCGTGCTGCTGGCCGACACTGCCGTGCCCGAGTTCGAATGGCACGCCGTGGCGCGCGCCGGCTGGCCGGTCGTGGCGGCTGCCTGCGTGCTCGCGGTGCTCGCCTTGTGGCGCGTGCTGCCGCGCCCCGGACTGGTGTTCGCACCGCCGGCGCCGGAACGACGCGAACTGGGTGCGCACCTCGACGCCCTGGCGCGCTTCCAGGTACGGGATGCGCGATTCTCCGCGCTGACAGTGCCGGCCCAGCGCGCTGTCGCACAGTACCTGCGGCGGCGCCCCTGGGACGCGCGCCCCGGCGACAACGCGGCCATCGCGGCGACACCCGCGACGCCGGCAGACTTCCTCGATACGATTCAGCGGCTCCGTCACATCTGGCGTCGCCTCCATCGCATATGACCGCTCTGACTTCCTCCGACGCCTCCGCCGCCATCCTCCGGGTCCGCGCTCACCTGCAACGCGTGATCGTCGGACAGGATCAGGCGATCGACGAAGTGCTCGCGGCGCTGCTGTGCGACGGACACGTGCTCATCGAGGGCGTGCCCGGTCTCGGCAAGACGCTGCTGGCACGCGCACTCGGACGTGCCATCGACGGCCGCGTCACCCGCATCCAGTTCACACCTGACCTGATGCCGGCCGACATCGTGGGCCACGCGGTGCTCGAGCCCGGCACGCAACGTGTGGTGACGCGCGAAGGCCCGGTCTTCGCCAACATCGTCGTCACCGACGAGATCAACAGGGCGCCGGCCAAGACGCAGGCGGCGCTGCTCGAAGCGATGCAGGAGCGGCAGGTGACGCTCGAAGGCGTGTCGCGTCCACTGCCGCGCCCGTTCCTCGTCATCGCCACGCAGAACCCGATCGAACACGAGGGCACCTATCCCCTGCCCGACGCGCAACTCGATCGTTTCCTGTTCCGCATCCGCATGGGGTATCCATCGCAGGCCGACGAAGAGACACTGACGCGCGCCGTGACGGAAGGGCGCACCGGCGCCGACCTCGACCTGACGTCCCTGCCACACGTGCTCACACCGGCCGACGTAGCGGCCCTGCAGGCGGCCACGGCGAGTGTCCTCGTTGAAGACCGCGTGCTCGCCTACGCGGTTGCCGTCGCACGCGCCACGCGCGAAGCACCGGGCGTGATGGCCGGCGCGAGTCCACGCGCGAGCATCGGACTCGTACGCGCCGCGCGCGCACTCGCCATCCTCGGTGAGCGCGATTTCGCCACGCCGGACGATGTGAAGCGCGCCGCGCCGGCGGTGCTCCGTCATCGCATCACGCTGTCTGCCGACGCGGAACTCGACGGCCAGGACGTCGACACCGTTGTCGCAGGCGTGCTCGCGCAGGTTCCCGCGCCGCGAGACTGACATGCTCTTGCCCGCGCCTCCCGTTCTGGCCGTCGTCACCGGCTGCCTCGCCGCCGGCGTGGCGGCGAGCGTGTGGCCGGCGCTGCAGCCCGCGTGGCTCGCGATGGGCGGCATGGCGGCCATTGCCGGCGGCATCGACGCCTGGCGCTTGCGCGGTCGCGCACGCGACGTCACCGCTTCTCGCGTGTTGCCGGCGATCCTGCCCGTGGGTCGACGGCATGGGTATCACATCCGCCTGACCGGACCGCGCGACATGCGTGTGGCGGTGGTCGACCAGTTGCCGCTCGGGCGCGCGGAGTCGCAACCACCGATCGCCGTACACGTGCCCGCCGGCGCGCGCGGGGCCCGCGTGCCGCTGGTGGTCGAACCGTCCGTGCGCGGCCGCTATTCCGCCGGTGCCATCGTCACGCGGCTGCGATCGCCGTGGCGACTCTGGGACTGGCAGTCGCTGCACAGGCAGAACGGCGCCGTGCGCGTATTCCCGGACTTCAGCCAGGCGGGCGGCGGCTCCGTCGACGCCGTGGATCTGCGCGTGCCGCCTGCCGGGGCACGTCTGGCACCGCGGCGTGGACACGGCCTCGAGTTCAAGGAACTGCGCGATTATCGAGAAGGCGATGCCTTACGTCTCGTCGACTGGAAGGCCACCGCGCGGCGCGGACGGCCGATCACGCGCGAGTACGAGGATCAGCGCGACCAGCAGATCCTGCTCGTGCTCGACTGCGGTCTTCGCCTGCGCACGCGCGACGGCACGCTCTCGCACTTCGACCACGCGCTGAACGCGGCGTTGCGTCTCGCGGCTGTCGCGCTCGCGCAGGGCGACGCTGTCGGCTGCGCGACGATCGCGCACGACCAGGCGCGCCTGCTGCCGCCGCGCAAGTCGCGCGCCACGCTGCAACGGCTCGTGCAGGGGTTGTACGACCTGCAGCCCGGCCATCGCGTGCCGGACTATCTCGCCGACGCGCGCGCGCTGCACGATCGCCTGCGGCGACACAGCCTCATCGTGCTCCTGACGGCACTGCGCGACGAGGACGAGGATCAGTTGATCGCAGCCACCCGACTGCTGCGACGCCGCCATCGCGTCACGGTGGCCAGCCTGCGCGAGCAAGTCGTCGACGAGCGGCTGCGCGCCGGCGTGGCGTCGCTCGACGATGCCGCGCGATGGACCACAGCCATCGAGTACGCTCAGGTGCGCGAGTCCCTCATCGGCCGGCTGCGACAGCGAGGGGTCGACGTGCTCGACGTCCCGCCGTCGCACCTGGCCGTGGCACTGTCGAACCACTACTGGCGCCTGAAGCGCGCCGGGAGCCTGTGACATGACCATGGAGAACCCGTTCCGTCCTCCCGA
>CAYRAE010000222.1:0-1608 GCA_964422175.1 uncultured Luteitalea sp.
CCACCGTGCTCGTCAACGGCGAGACGGGCACCGGCAAGGAGCTCATCGCCGGCGCGATCCATCACAACTCCCTGCGGTCGTCGCGCAACTTCGTCAAGGTCAACTGCGCGGCGCTGCAGGAGAACCTCCTCGAATCAGAACTGTTCGGCCACGAGCGCGGCGCGTTCACCGGCGCCGACAAGCAGCGCATCGGCCGGTTCGAGCAGGCCGACGGCGGCACGCTGTTCCTCGACGAGATCGGCGACATGAGCGCCAACACGCAGGCCAAGATCCTGCGCGTGCTGCAGGAGCACGAGTTCGAGCGCCTCGGCGGCACGCGGACGATCCGCGTCGACGTGCGCCTCATCGCGGCCACCAACAGGAATCTCGCGGCGATGGTCGAGGCCGGCGGATTCCGCGAGGACCTGTACTACCGCCTCAACGTCGTGCAGATCGAGATGCCGCCCGTGCGCGATCGCAAGGACGACATCCCCGCGCTGACCAACTTCTTCATCAAGCGGTACGCCGTCGAACTGAAGAAGAAGATCGAAGGCGTCACGCCGGAAGCGCTCAAGCTCCTGATGCGCTACAACTGGCCGGGCAACATCCGCGAACTCGAGAACACCGTGGAGCGCGCCGCGCTGCTTTGCGAGGACCGCCTGATCGGCGCCGACGACCTGCGCATCGGCGGCACGAGCGCCACACCCGAACAGGAAGGCGTGCATGCCTCGGTGAAGATCCCGCCGCAGGGCATCCCGCTGGAAGAGATCGAACGCCAGGCCGTGATCGAGGCGCTCAAGATGGCCAACTGGGTCCAGAAGGACGCCGCCGAGCTCCTGTCGATCAGCCCGCGCGTGATGAACTACAAGATCAAGACCCTCGGCATCGACTTCCCGCGGAGCCGACGGGCACCGGCGCAGATGGGGATGGGGATGATCATGTGACCCCCTTTCCCCTGGCCTTCGGGTGCGCGGCCCTGTAGACGTCCATGAGGTGCTGCAGGTTCACCTGCGTGTAGCGCTGGGTCGTGGTGAGCTCGACGTGGCCGAGGAGCTCCTGGATGGCGCGCAGGTCGGCCCCTCGCTCGAGCAGGTGGGTGGCGAAGGAGTGGCGGAGCGCGTGCGGGCTGATGCCGTATCGCGTGGTGCAGAGCGCGACGTAGCGCGCCACGAGGCGGTGCACGCTGCGCGGCGTGAGTCGCGTGCCGCGGTAGTTCACAAACAGTGGCTCTTCGACGGCAGCACGGCGGCGTACCGGCGCGCGCGACGCCGCATCCGCGTCCGCCTGCGCGACGAGCCCGAGGCGATCCTTCAACCAGCGCTTGACGGCATCTGCCGCGCGCTGATGGCAGGGGACGAGTCGTTCCTTCCGCCCCTTGCCCATCACGCGCACCATGCGCGTCGACAGGTTCACGTCCTCGACGTCGAGCGACACGAGCTCCGACAACCGCAGGCCCGACGCGTAGAACAGCTCGAGGATCGCGGCGTCGCGCCGGCCGAGCGGGGTCGAGGTGTCCGGCGTCTCGATGAGCGCCGTGACCTCGTCGACGGTGAGGACGTGCGGCACGCGCTGCTCGCGGCGTGGACTCCCCACCAGCGCCGCCGGGTCATCGTCTCGCACGCCTTCGTG
>CAYRAE010000222.1:1708-6462 GCA_964422175.1 uncultured Luteitalea sp.
GCATCGCGGAGCGGCGAGTCGACGTCGATGACGCGTTCGACAGGCGCCGGCGCGCGGCCAACGCGTGTCACCGTGGCGCCTCGGCGGGCGCGTCAGCGCTCTGCCCGGCCTCGAGCCCGGCCGTCCATGCGTCGAGCGCCTGCAGCGCGCGCGCAGCGAGTGCTTCGTTGCGCAGCGCTTTCTTGCCGGGTCCGCCCGTTCGCGGCCCCTGCGGACGCTTCGGGGCGTCTGCCAGCGGCGGCATGATCCCGAACGTGATGTTGGTGGGTTGATAGTGCGCCGCGTCGGCGTGCGACACGTAGTGCGCCAGCGCGCCGATCGCCGTCTCACGGGGCGCGACAGTCTCGACAACACCGCGTGCCTGACGCGCGGCGTTGATCCCCGCGAGCAGTCCCGACGCCGCCGATTCCACGTACCCCTCGACGCCGGACACCTGTCCGGCGAAGAACAGGTCCGGTCGTGCGCGTGTCTGCCACGTGGGTCGCAGCACCGTCGGGCCGTTGATGTACGTGTTGCGGTGCACCATGCCGAAGCGCACGAACTCGGCCTGTTCGAGGCCGGGAATCATGCGCAGCACGCGCGCCTGCTCGCCCCACTTCAACTGGGTCTGGAAGCCGACGAGGCTGAAGTGATCGCCGGCCAGCGTGTCCTGGCGAAGCTGGACGACGGCGAAGGGGACGCGCCCGGTGCGCGGATCAGGCAGGCCGACGGGCTTCATCGGCCCGAAGCGCAGCGTGTCGCGCCCGCGGTGCGCCATCACTTCGATAGGCAGGCATCCTTCGAAGAATCGCACGCTGTCGAAGTCGTGGACTGTCGCCGACTCCGCGGCCACGAGCGCGTCGTGGAACGCCCGGTACTGCGCCTCGTCCATCGGGCAATTCAGATAGTCGCCCTGCCCATCGTCCACGCCGCACGCAGGACCAGCGGGCTCCTGATGCGCCGAGTGAAATCCGGCGCCTGCACCTCGGGCGATGGAGGCGACATCTCCGGTGCCCTGCTGTCCGGTTGCCGGTTGCCGGTTACCGGTTGCCGCACTGTCCGGTTCCCCGGTTGCCGGTTGCCGGTTGCCGGTTGCCGGCCCTGTGCTTCTCCCCCATCGCGACGCACGGAAGACCACCGACATGTCGATCGTGTCGGCGAGGACGATGGGGCTGATGGCGTCGTAGAAGGCGAGATACTCGGCGCCGACGAAGTGCTGGATGGCCTGCGAGAGCGCGTCCGACGTGAGGGGCCCCGTCGCGATGATGACGGGGCCGGTCGTCGTGCCGGCAGCCGGGATCGTCGCGATCTCCTCGCGTACGACATCGATCAATGGATGCGAGACGACAGCCTCGGTGACGGCCTCGGCGAAGCGCACGCGATCGACGGCGAGCGCGGCGCCTGCGGGCACGCGCGTCGCATCGGCGCAGCGCATGACGATGGAGCCGAGGCGCCGCATCTCCTCCTTCAGCACGCCGACGGCGTTGTCCAGTTTGTCGCCACGGAAGCTGTTGGAGCAGACGAGCTCGGCGAGCCGATCGGTCTGGTGGACGAGCGTGGGGCGCACGGGACGCATCTCGTACAGGCGCACGCGCACGCCGCGTGATGCGACCTGCCAGGCCGCCTCGCATCCCGCCAGGCCGCCGCCGATGATGGTCACCACGGGTGTCGTGTGGCTCACGCCGATCGCTTCGTCGCCCGCTTGCGCGCCGCGGGTGCCTTGCGCGCACCGGTGCGCGCCGGCGCGCGACCGCGTCCCTTCCGCGCGGGCGCTCCCTCGCGGGCCTTGAGGAGACCGACCGCTTCTTCGAGCGTCAGCGCATCGACGGCGACGTCCTTGGGCACCGAGGCGTTCGTGGTGCCGTCGGTCACGTACGGGCCGTAGCGCCCTTCGAGGATCTCCACCTTCGCCTGCGACTCGGGGTGCGCGCCCACCTCGCGCAGCACCGTGCGCGTGGCCGTGCGCCGCCGCCCCTTCTTCTCCTGTTTGAAGAGCTCGATGGCCTGATCCAGCGTGACGCCGAAGACCTCCGCGTCGCCGGCGAGCGAGCGGAACTCGTCGCCGCGCTTCACGTACGGACCGAAGCGTCCGAAGTTGGCGATGATGTCGAGCCCGGTCTCGGCGTCGTGTCCCACCAGACGCGGCAACGACAGGAGCTCCAGCGCGCGCGCGAGCGTCAGCGTGTCCGGCCGGTCGTTCTTCGTGAGCGACGCGCGGCGCGGCTTCTCCTTGCTGCCCTTCTCCGGCACCTCGCCAAGCTGCACGTACGGTCCGAACCTGCCGGTGAGCACGTACACGGGGAGGCCCGTCTTCGGATCGGCACCGAGGCTCTTCGGCCCCTCCGTCCGCTCCTTCAACAGCGTGAGTGCCTGTTCGAGCGTGAAGTCGGCGGGCACGACGTCTTCCGGGATCGACGCGTTGGCGTCGCCGAGCTGCACGTACGCACCGTAGCGGCCGATGCGCACGACCACCTTCTGACCGGTGCCGGGATCGGTGCCGAGCTCGATGGCGGGGTAGTCGATGCGGTCCTCGTTGGTCACGAGGTGACGCAGGCCCGGCCAGCCGTCCGCGCCGTTGTAGAACTGCTCGAGGAAGTGTGTCCGATCCAGAGCGCCGTTGGAGATCTGGTCGAGATCTTCCTCCACGCGGCCGGTGAAGCCGAGCTCGACGAGCTGACCGAAGTGCGCCTTGAGCAGGTGCGTGACGGCAAACGCGGTGTAGCTCGGGACGAGCGCCTTGCCCTGCCGCCACACGTAGCCGCGACGCTCGATGGTCTGGATGATCGAGGCGTACGTCGACGGACGGCCGATGCCGTCCTCTTCGAGCCGCTTCACGAGGGATGCGTCCGTGTATCGCGCCGGCGGGAGCGTCTCGTGCGCCTTCGGATCGAGGTTCGCAAGCGTGAGCGGACCCTGGCCCGGTGCCGTCACGCGATCGCCGACGGCCAGCTTCGGCAGGATCGTCTCCTGATCGCCGAGCTCGCCGGCGGGATCGTCGCTGCCCTCGACGTACGCGCGAAGGAACCCCGCGAACTGGATGGCCTTGCCCGTCGCGGTGAACACGTGCGCCTGGCCGTCGGCGCCCGTGGCCGTGATCTCGAGCGTGGTGCGCAGCAGGCGCGCGTCGGTCATCTGCGACGCGACGGTGCGCTTCCAGATGAGGTCGTACAGGCGCGCCTCGTCGGGCGGCAACGACAGCGACTGCGGCGTCTGCACGAAGTCCGTCGGACGGATCGCCTCGTGCGCCTCCTGCGCGTTCTTGACCTTGGTCTGGTACTGCCGCGGACCGCCGTAGAAGGCGTCGCCGTAGAGTCCTCGAATCGCCTTCGCCGACTCCCGCAGCGACTTGTCGCTGAGCGTCGTCGAGTCGGTGCGGTGATAGGAGATGACGCCGTCCTGGAAGAGGCGCTGCGCGGCGCTCATCGTGCGATCGGCGGAGAACCCGAGCTTGCGGTTCGCTTCCTGCTGCAACGTCGACGTCGTGAACGGCGCAGACGGCCGTTGCGTCGTCGGCTTCTCCTCGACGCCTGTCACCGACCACGGCAGCCGCCCTGCGAGGTCGTCGCGCATGGTGCGCGCGGCAGCCTCGTCCAGCAGCCGCACTCCGCGACCGACGAGCGCGCCGGTGGAGGGATCGAAGTCCTTGCCGGTCGCCACGCGCGCATCGCCGACGCGCACCAGCGTTGCCGTGAACTGGGTGTCGCCCGATCGCAGCCGCGCGTCGAGGTCCCAGTAGGTGCTGCGGTGGAACGCGCGGCGCTCCTCTTCGCGCTCGACGATCAGCCTGACGGCCACGCTCTGGACGCGTCCGGCACTGAGGCCGGTCTGCACCTTCTTCCAGAGGACCGGCGACAGCATGTAGCCGTACAGCCTGTCGAGGATGCGGCGGCTCTCCTGCGCGTCGACGAGCTTGAGGTCGATGTCGCGCGCATGGGCAATCGCATCGCGCACGGCTTCCTCGGTGATCTCGTGGAAGACGATGCGCTTGACCACGCCCTTGGGCTTGAGCACTTCGCGGAGGTGCCAGCTGATGGACTCGCCTTCGCGGTCCGGGTCGGTGGCCAGCAGCACTTCGGGCGCGTCCTTCACGGCAGCCTTCAGTTCGCGCAGGCGCGGCTTCCTGTCCGCCGACTCGACGTAGTACGGCTTGAAGCCGTTGTCGACGTCGACGCCCATCCGGCCCCACGGCTGGTTCTTGATCTCCTTGGGGACCTCGCTCGCGTTCTCGGGGAGATCGCGCACATGCCCCACGCTCGCCTCGACCCTGAAGTCGTGGCCCAGGAATCGGGCAAGGGTCTTGGCCTTGGCGGGTGATTCGACGATGACGAGGGGCTTTGACATGAGGTGCGGAGAGTACGTTACCACTTCCGTTCAGCGGGCAAGAACCGGCCGGCCCCGTCGCGCCTGACGGCCCCCGCCAGTTCCAGATCGAGCAACTCGGCCAGCAATTCCGTGGGATTCCTGCCTGTTTCCCCGACGAGATCGTCGAGTGCCCGACCGTCGGATTCGCTGGCGAGCAGGCCGAGCAACGGCACTGACGCGGGTGCGCCTGGCGAGGGAACGGCCGGCGCGGCGGCGCACCAGCCGAGCTCGTCGAGGACGTCGGCGGCGCGTTCGACGAGGCGGGCCCCGTCGCGCAGGAGCGCGTGTCCTCCGGCGTTCGTCCCTGCTCGCACGTCGCCGGGCACGGCCATCACGTCGCGTCCCTGCTCCATGGCGAGCCGTGCCGTGATGAGCGATCCGCTCCGCTCGGCGGCCTGCACCACGACCACCGC
>CAYRAE010000223.1:0-1298 GCA_964422175.1 uncultured Luteitalea sp.
TGTGCCTTCGTGCCTTCAAGCCTTCAAGCCTTCAAGCCTTCAATCCGTAAGCCGGTAAGCCACCACTATCCCGCCCACCCGCCGCCGAGGGCGCGGTAGACGGCGACGTACGACGTCAGTTCGCCGAGCTGGGCCTGCACGAGTGCGAGCTGTGCGGCGAAGAGGCGCGTCTCGCTGTCGAGCACCTCCAGGTAGCTCGTTGCGCCGCCGCGATAGCGCAGGTCGGCGAGTCGTCGCGCGTCTGTCGCGGCAGCGACGAGGTCGTCCTGCGCCGCGCGCACTTCGCGCGTGCGCTGGTAGGCCACGAGCGCGTCGGACACTTCCCTGAAGGACTGCAACACGGTGCTCTGCCATGCGAGCGTGGCTTCCTGCGCCTGCGCCTCGGCCAGCGCGACACGCGAGCGGTTGCGGCCGGAGTCGAAAATCGGCTGCGCGAGGTTGCCGGCGACGGCCCACGTGCCCGACGACAGCAGGCGTCCGAGCGACGTGCTCGCCACGCCGCCCGACGCGGTGAGACCGATCTGCGGGAACTTCAGCGCCTCGGCCACGCCGATGCGCGCCGTTGCCGCGGCGAGACGCAACTCCGCCTGACGGACGTCTGGCCGTCGCTCCAGCAGCGACGAGGGAAGCCCCGCGGGGACGTCTGGCTCATGGGGCTGCTCGATGAGTGCGGCACCGCGCGCAATGGGGCCGGGCGCGCGCCCGAGCAGGAGGCTCAACGCATGCTCCACCTGCGCGATGCGCCGCTGCACGTCGGCGATCTGCGCCCGCGAACCCGCGACGAGCTGTTCGGCCTGTCGCACGTCGACCAGTGGCGCCACGCCGCCGCGTTCGCGCGTCTGCGTGATGCGCAGCGACTCCTCGCGCGCGGCGAGCGTGCGCCTCGACGTCTCCAGCTCGAGATCGAGCGCGCGCAGCACGTAGTACTGCGACGCCACTTCGCTCACGAGGCTCATGACGATGGCGCGCTGGCCCCACTCGCTGGCTTCGAGCTCGGCGCGCGCGGCTTCGCTCGCGCGACGATACCGGCCCCAGAAGTCGAGCTCCCACGCCATGCCGACGTTGGCCTGGACGATGCCGATGGTGGGGACGGACTGGCCGGCGAAGATCGTGCCGTGCTGGCCGGATGTGGTGACCTGGCCGGTAATGGTCGGACGCTGATCGGCGCTCGTGATGCCGAGTTGCGCCGCCGACTGCAGCACGCGCGTGGCGGCGATTCGCACGCCGTAGTTGCCCGCGAGCGCTTCGGTGATCAACGCGCGCAGGGTCTCGTCGGTGAAGACGGTCGACCACGACTC
>CAYRAE010000223.1:1398-6420 GCA_964422175.1 uncultured Luteitalea sp.
ATCACGACGAGAACTCCGATGGCGTGTGCACGACGGGCGCGCCGCTGAGACGTTCGGCAAGCCGTTCGAACAGTACGAACAGCAGGGGGATGAGGAAGATCGCGATGAGCGTCGCGGCGAGCATGCCCGTGATCACCACGGTGCCGAGGATGCGGCGCGCGGCGGCGCCCGAACCCTGCGCGGCCCACAACGGAGCACAACCCAGGATGAACGCGAAGGACGTCATCAGGATCGGCCGCAGTCGCGTGCGCGCGCCTTCGAGCGCGGCCTCGACAAGCGGCTTGCCCTCCTCCAGCCGATACTTGGCGAACTCCACGATGAGGATCGCGTTCTTGGCCGCGAGACCGATCAGCATGACCACGCCGATCTGTCCGTAGACGTCGAGATCGAGCCCGCGCATCAGCAGGCCGACGAACGCACCGAAGACGGCGATGGGCACGGTGAGCAGCACGGAGAACGGCAGCGACCAGCTCTCGTACAGCGCCGCGAGAATCAGGAACACGAAGACGAGCGACAGCGCGAACGTCGTCTGCGTGGAGCCTGCCGCGCGCTTCTCCTGGAAGGAGAGGTCGGCCCAGTCGTAGCTGAACGTGGGCGACAGCGTGGCCCGCGCGACCTCTTCGAGCGCGGTCATCGCCTGACCGGAGCTGTAGCCCGGAGCCGCGGCGCCATTCACCTGCACGGCGCGATAGACGTTGAAGCGGTTGGTGAACTGCGGTCCGAACGTCGGCGAGAGCGTCTGCACCGCCGACAGCGGCACCATACCGCCCGAGTCGTTGCGCACGTAGAACTGGCCGATCTGATCCGGGCTCGAGCGCGTGTCGCCCTCGGCCTGGAGGAAGACGCGCCACTGACGTCCGAACGCGTTGAACTGGTTGATGTACAGCCCACCCAGATACGCCTGCATCGTCTGGTAGACGTCGCCGAGCGCGAGCCCCTGGCGCAGCGCCTTCTCGCGATCGACGTTGGCGTACACCTGCGGCACGTTGGCGCTGAACGGCGAGGTGACGCCTGCCAGCTCGGGCCGCGCACGCGCCGCGGTCAGGAACTGCTGCAGCTCGCGATTGACCTCCTCGATCGACGCGCCGCCGCGATCCTGCAGCCAGAGCGAGAAGCCGCCCTGGGATCCGAGCCCGGGAATCGCCGGCGGCATGATGGCGAACGCCACGGCTTCAGGCGCCGTCGCGCGCAGCGCGCCGTTCAGGCGATTGACGATCGAGCGTGCGTCCTGTCCCGGTCCTTCCCGTTCGCTCCATGGTGTGAGCTGCACGAAATAGAACGCGTTGTTGGGCGCCGTCACGCGTGTGATCAGGCTGAAGCCGACGATGGTGTTGAAGTTGCTGACGCCTTCGGTGCGCGCCAGCAGATCGTCGACCTTGCGCGTGACGGCATCGGTACGATCGAGCGATGCCGCGGGCGGCAACTGGATGTTGAGCAGGAAGTAGCCGTAGTCCTCCTCGGGGAGGAAGCTCGTGGGGAGCTTGCGTCCGAGGCCGGCCGTCATCGCGAAGAAGGCCAGGAGCACGGCGAGGCCGATGAGGGGCTTGCGGATCAGGCCGTGACTCAGCGACACGTAGCCGCGCGTCATGCGTTCGAGCCAGCGGTTGATCGTGCCGAAGATCCGGCCGAGCCATCCGCGCGACTCGCGGCGCGGGCGGAGCAGCATCGCCGAGAGCGCCGGAGACAGCGTGAGCGCGTTGAAGGCCGAGATCAGCACCGAGACGGCGATCGTGATCGCGAACTGCTGGTTCAGCCGCCCCTGGATGCCGCCCATCAGGCCGATGGGCACGAACACCGACGCGAGAATGAGCGCGATGCCGATCACCGGGCCGGAGACTTCCTTCATCGCCTTGACCGTCGCCTCGCGCGGACTCAGGCCGTGCTCGATGTGCTGTTCCACGGCCTCCACCACGACGATCGCATCGTCCACGACGAGGCCGATGGCGAGCACGAGCCCGAAGAGCGACAGCGTGTTGACCGAGAAGCCGAGCAGCGGGAAGACGGCGAACGTGCCGATGAGCGACACGGGCACGGCAAGCATCGGGATCAGCGTCGCGCGCCAGTTCTGGAGGAACAGGAACACGACGAGGATGACGAGAATCATCGCCTCGACGAGCGTCTTGGTGATCTCCTTGATGCCTTCCGACACGGGTGCCGTGGTGTCGAGCGTGTATCGGTAATCGACGCCTTCCGGAAACCGTTCGCGCAGGACGGTCATCACCTCGCGCACGCCGGCGGCGACGTCGAGCGCGTTCGAGCCCGGCGCCTGGAACACGGCGACGCCGACGCCCGGCTGTCCGTTGGACCGGCCGATCTGCTGGTAGTTGAGCGCGCCGAGCTCGACGCGCGCCACGTCGTGCAGGTGGACGAGCGATCCATCGGCGTTGGTGCGCAGCACGATCGCGCCGAACTCCTCGGCTGTCTGAAGCCGGCCTCGGGCCCTGACCGTGTACGTGAACTCCTGGTCCGCCGGACCCGGACGTCCGCCCACCTGCCCCGCGGGGTTCACCGAGCTCTGTTGCTGCACGGCCCGTGCGACCTCCGGGATCGTCAGCGCCATCGATGCGAGGCGATCCGGCTGGAGCCAGATGCGCATCGCGTACTCGCCCGCGCCGAACACGCGCACGTCGCCGACGCCGCTCACGCGATACAGCGCGTCGATGATGTTGATGTTGGCGTAGTTGGCCAGGTACAGCGCGTCGTGCTCGTTCGACGGCGAGTACAGTGACACCATCATCATCGGCAGGCCCGTCGACTTGCGCATGGTGAAGCCGAACTGCGTCACTTCGGTCGGCAGGTTCGGCTGCGCCTGCGCCACACGGTTCTGCACGTTCACCTGGTCGATGTTCGGATCGGTCTCGATGTCGAACGTGACGGTGAGCTGCATCGACCCGTCGTTGCCGTTGGTCGACTGCATGTACAGCATGTCGTCCACGCCGTTCATCTGCTGTTCGAGCGGTGTGGCCACCGACTGTTCGATGGTTTCGGCGTCGGCGCCCGTGTACGTGCCGGTGACGATGATCTGCGGCGGCACGATGTCTGGGAACTGCGCGACGGGGAGCGATCGCACGGAGACGATGCCGGCGATGACCGTCACGATCGCGATGACGATCGCGACGATCGGCCGGCGGATGAAGAACTCCGCCATGATCAGCGCCCTCCCGTCGTCGCGGCCGACGTCCCGGTGCCCGGCCTGTCCACCGAAGCGCCCTGCGCGGAGGTGGATGCCCCGTGCCCGGTGCCCGGTTCGACGTAGGGCGTCGTCTTCACCACCGTGCCTGCGGCGAGCTGCCCGGCATCGACGATGACGCGGTCGCCTGCGGCGAGTCCGCGCTCGACGAGCCAGCGTGGGCCGACGCGCGCACCCATCTGCACGGGGCGTATCTCCACCTTCCCGTCCGCCGCAACGACGCGCACCTGCGTGCCGCTCTGCACCTCGGTGACCGCGCGCTGCGGAACGAGTAACGCATCGGTGACCGTTCGCGCGTCGACGCGCACGCGGCCGTACTGGCCGGGGCGCAGGACACCGCGGGGATTCGGGAACGTCGCGCTCAGGCGCAGCGTGCCGGTGCGCGCGTCGATCTGTCGATCGGCGGCGAGGAAGCGGCCGCGCTGCGGATACGTCGTACCGTCGGCGAGCGTGAGCTGCACGCCGGAGCCCGTGCTCCAGAGGCGCGCCGCCGCCGTCGAGTTGATGGCGTCGGCGAGTTCCAGGTACTCGCGTTCACTGAGCGAGAAGTACGCGCGAATAGGGTCGACCTGCGAGACGGTGGTGAGCAGCGTCTGCGGACCGACGAGATCGCCGATCTGCGCGTTCGCGATCGCGGCCACGCCATCGACGAGCGAGCGCACCCGCGTGAACTCGAGGTTCAGACGGGCCGCGTCGACCGCGGCTTCGGCGGCCTTGACGGCGGCCTGTCCGGCCAGTTGCGCCTGGATGTCGTTGTCGAGCTGACTCTGCGCGATGGCGCGCTCCTGCGCGAGAGGCGTGTTGCGCGCGACGTCGCGGTCCGCGCGACCGAGTTGCGCGCGGGCCTCGGCGAGTCGCGCCTCGGCCTGCGCGAGCGCCACGTTGAACGTGCGCGCGTCGATCTCGAAGAGCACGGCGCCCTTCTTCACAGCCCCGCCCTCCGTGTAGAGCCGTCGCACGAGATAGCCGCTCACCTGCGGTCGAATCTGCGCGTTGACGTGGCCGTCGAGCGTCGCGACCCACTCGCGTTCCACGGCCACGGTTTCGGGTTCTACGTCGACGACGGGAACCGTGGGCGGTGGTGGCGCCTGTGGCGGAGGCGGCGCTTCCGAGCGCGCGCAGGCGACAGGCAGGGCAAGGGCCAGCAGTAGGCCGGGCAAGAGGGAACGCGACATCATGGTTTATCGATGTAGCAATTGTGCGGCCACAGACCGTCTACCACCTGTAACCATCTGAAAAATAAGGTCTACACTCTGAATTCACATGTTCACTCAGTGAACTGAATGTGTGCCTGTAGGCACAAGATGTGCCTGCGGGTACACTCCAGTGAGTCAGATGGCTCTGCCCATCGAGGTCTCGGAACGCCTGCTCGAACTCGTCGGCTCGGTGCTGGACATCAGGGAAGTCTTCCCGCAGGTGTCCGACACGGTGCGAGACGTCCTGCCGCACGACCGCCTGGTGATGACGCGCCACGACGATGCCCGAGCGCTGGTGGCGCACGCGTTCTCGAACGAGGATGGGCCGGCGCTCATCCGCATCAGCAGCGCGGAGATTGCCACCCTCCAGGACGGCTGGTCCCGCATCGTCGACGACATCACCGCACTCGACGCGCCATGGGCTGCACTGGAGCCGGCCGACTACGGCGCACGCCTGCGCGAGTCGGGATATCGCGCCGTGATGTCGGTGGTCGTGCGCGCGGGGCAGCAGCGGTGCGCGCTGCACTTCTGGTCGCGCACGCCAGCGGCCTATTCGGAACGCGACGTCCCTGTGGCGCGGCACATCGCGCTGCACATGGCGCTGGGACTGTCGCACGAGCAACTCGCGGAGACCGC
>CAYRAE010000224.1:0-6416 GCA_964422175.1 uncultured Luteitalea sp.
TACAATGGCCGAACCGGCGTCGCCGGCCCAACACCCCATACACGGGCCCCGGCGTCGAGGAGGCCACATGTCCGTCAGCGTGTCAGCGTCAGCGATCCCGGTCACCCGAACCACGACTCCCCGCCCGCGCCCGGCGGAGGACGCGCTCGGGTTCGGCAAGTACTTCGCCGACCACATGCTGCTCGTCGACTACACGGACGGCACCGGCTGGCACAGCGCCCGCATCGTTCCGTACGGTCCATTGCAACTGGATCCGGCCGCATCGGTCCTCCACTACGGGCAGGCGATGTTCGAGGGCCTGAAGGCCTATCGCCTCCACGACGGACGCATCGCGCTCTTCCGTCCGGAGCGCAACGCCCACCGCATGGCGTCGGCTGCCGCGCGTCTCTCGATCCCCGCGATCGACGAACACCTCTTCGTGCAGGGCATCAGCCAGCTCGTGTCGACCGATGCCGACTGGGTGCCGTCTGCACCCGGGACCGCGCTGTACGTCAGGCCGACCATCATCGCCACGGAAGCCTTCCTCGGCGTACGCGCGTCGAAGACGTACACGTTCTTCGTGATCACGGGCCCCGTGGGTGCGTACTACGCCGGCGGACTGAAGCCCGTGCGCATCTGGATCGAACGTGAGCGCGTGCGCGCGGTGAGGGGCGGGATCGGCGCCACCAAGGGCGCCGCCAACTACGTCGCGAGTCTGCAGGTGGCCGAGCAGGCGCAGGCGCGCGGCTGCGATCAGGTGCTCTGGCTCGACGCGATCCATCACGAGTACCTCGAGGAGGTCGGCACGATGAACCTGTGCCTCGTGATCGACGGCACGCTCGTCACGCCATCGCTGAGCGGCAGCATCCTTCCCGGTATCACGCGCGAGTCCGTGCTGGAGATCGCGCGCGAGTGGGGCATGCCCGTCGAAGAGCGCCTCGTCTCGCTGACGGAAGTGCGCGACGCACATGCGGACGGACGCCTGCAGGAGGTGTTCGGCGTCGGCACGGCGGCCGTCGTGTCCGCGGTGGGCACGCTCGCCAGTGAAGAGGGCGACATGGTCATCAACGGCGGCCAGCCGGGCCCTGTCGCGCAGAAGCTGTACGACACGATCACCGGCATCCAGTACGGCCTCGACCCCGACACGCGCGGCTGGCGCGTGGTCGTCTGATGCGCCTGCCGATCTACCAGGTCGACGCGTTCGCGTCGGAGGTGTTCCGCGGCAACCCGGCCGCCGTGTGTCCGCTCGAGGCCTGGCTGCCCGACGCCACGATGCAGGCCATCGCCGCGGAGAACAACCTTGCGGAGACGGCCTTCTTCGTGCAGACCGGACCTGCGCAGTACCACCTGCGCTGGTTCACGCCCGAAGTCGAAGTGGACCTCTGCGGACACGCCACGCTCGCCGCGGCGGCCGTGTTGTTCGAGAAGCGCGGCGAGTCGTCGACGGCCGTGGCCTTCGACACGCGCAGCGGCGTGCTGCACGTCGCGCGCGACGGCGAGGCCTACACGCTCGACCTCCCGGTGAGGCCGCCGCGCCCACTGCCGCACGACAGGCAGGTGTCGGTCGCGCTCGGCGCCGAGCCGCGCGAGCTATGGCTGGCGCGCGACTGCATGGCCGTGTACGACACGGAAGCCGAGGTGCGCGCCCTTGCACCCGACATGGCCAGGGTGAGGGCACTCGGCGTCTTCGGGTTCATCGCCACCGCGCCCGCCGACCCCGCGCTCTCGCCGGGCGCCGACTTCGTGTCGCGCTTCTTCGCACCGAGCGCCGGTGTCGCGGAGGATCCCGTGACGGGGTCCGCGCACTGCACGCTCGTCCCGTACTGGGCAGACAGGCTGGCGAAGACCACGCTGGAGGCCCGTCAGGTATCACGGCGGGGTGGCGCCATCCGGTGCGCGATCGACGGTGATCGCGTGCGTCTCACCGGCAGCGCGGTGTTCTACCTCGAAGGCACGATCAGCGTCTGACGACGCCCCCTGTCACGTTTCGCGTCGCAACGGCTCTGCTAGGATCGGCTGATGTCCGTGCCCACGCGTGGCGCGCAGGCGCACGTCGCCTCACCCTCGTGGCTCCTGCCACTGCTGCTGTCGCTGTTCTTTCTGTCCGGATTCTGCGCGCTGATCTACCAGACGCTGTGGCTGCGCATGCTCGCGCTGGTCTTCGGCGTGACCGTGTACGCGGCGAGCACCGTGCTCGCGAGCTTCATGAGCGGGCTCGCCATCGGCAGCCTCCTCGCCGGGTTCGTCGCCGAGCGGACGACGAGGCCGCTGCGGCTGTTCGGGATCGCCGAACTGCTGGTGGGCGTGACCGCCCTGCTGACGCCGTGGGCGCTCGACACCGTGACGCGGCTGTACATGGGCTGGTACCCGTCGCTGGCCGGACACCTCGGTTCGCTCACGCTCGTCAGGTTCCTGCTGTCGTTCGCCGTGCTGCTGATCCCGACCGTCCTGATGGGCTCCACGCTGCCGCTGGTCCTCAAGTCGGCGCTCGGCGGCAACCGCGACGTCGGACAGCGCATCGGCCTCCTGTACGGCACCAACACCACCGGTGCCATCGCCGGCGCACTGCTCGCGGGGTTCGTCCTGATCCCGATGATCGGACTCAGCGCGTCGTTCACGCTCGCCGCGGCGCTCAACGTCGTCATCGGCCTCACGGCGATCGTGGCCAGCAGGCGCGCCGATGCCGCCGTGGCGCACGCGGCGCTTCGCTCCTCCGGCGACGCCGGCACTGCCGTCGACGCGCCATCGCCGGCGGGCGCGCAGACGGCACCGGCAACGCCACCGCCCGATGTGGAGTCGTCAGCGTGGACGCGACGGTCCGTACTCGTCGTCTTCGCGCTCTCGGGCGCCGTGTCCCTCGCGCTCGAGGTGCTGTGGTTCAGGGTGCTGGTGATCTTCCTGCGCCCCACGACGTACTCGTTCACGTTGATGCTCGGTACCGTGCTGGCGGGCATCGCGATCGGCAGCTATCTCGCGTCGCCAATCCTGAAACGCGGCCGCCATCTGCTCGCGTGGCTGGCCGCGCTCGAACTCGGCATCGCCGTGATGGCGCTGTCGTCGTTCCAGGGGCTGACGCTCACCGTCTACTCGATGAACTGGCTGCGGCGCACGCTCACTGATGCGCCGGTCGCGGCGTATCTTTCACCACTGGTCGTCGCGAGCCTGCTCGCCATCCTGCCGACGGCGCTGCTTCTGGGCGTGGCCTTCCCCATCGGTCTGCGCGTGTGGGCGGGAACAGCCACCGACGATGGGCGCGCGGCGAAGCTCGCGGGCATCTTCTATTCGGTGAACGTGTGCGGCGCCATCGTCGGCGCGGCGGGCGCGGGTTTCCTGTTGATCCCGCGGCTCGGCAGCGCGGGGACGCTGCTCGCGCTCGCCAGCATCACGCTCGCCGGCGCGCTGTTGCTGGTGGTGCCGCTCTGGCGCACCATGCGACGCGCGGCCATGACGATGACAGGCGTGGCACTGGCGGCGTTCGCCACGCTTGCCGTCTTCGAAGTGGACCCGTTCGAGGTCGCGCTCACGCACTTCCATCACGAGGAACGACGGATCTGGCGTGAGGAAGGCGTGCAGACGAGCGTGGCCATCCACGAGCGACGCACGGGGCGGCGCGTGCAGGACCGCATGCGCATCATGTACCTCGACGGCATGCACCAGTCGAACGACATGCGGTCCACCGTGTTCGGGCACAGCCGCATCGGGTTCCTGCCGACCGCGCTCCATCCGCATCCCACGCGCGCGCTCGTCGTCGGACTGGGTGCCGGCACCACGCCAGGCGCCATCGCCACGTTTCCCGGCGTCGAGGTCGACGTCGTCGAACTCTCTGGCACCGTGGTGAAGGGCGCGCACTACTTCAGGACCGCGAACCAGGGTGTGCTGACGCGCCCGAACGTCCATCTGCGCGTGGACGATGGACGCAACTTCCTGCTCCTGAGTCCGCCGAAGCAGTACGACATCATCACCGCCGACGTGATTCTCCCGCGCCATGCAGGTGCGGCCAACGTCTACTCCGTGCAGTACTTCGAGCTCGTCAAGCGCGCATTGAAAGACGATGGGATCGTGCTGCAGTGGAACGGCGGCGACACGGCAAGCGAGTTCGCGCTCATCCTGCGCACGTTCCGGCAGGTGTTCCCCGACATGACGCTGTGGGGCGACGGCAGCCTGATGATCGGCACGAAGGGCCCGCTCGTCGTCGACCTCGACGCGTTTCGGCGCAAGCTCGAGGATCCGGAACTGCGCAAGGTGCTCGCAAGCTACAACCTCGATTCGGAAGACAAGCTGCTGCGGCAGTTCGTGGCGGCACCGTCAGACGCCCGCGCGCTCGTCGGTGACGGGCCTGTCACCACGGACGACCATCCGCTCGTCGAGTACTTCCTGTCGCGCCCGCAGGGTGAAGACGCCATGGATCTGCGTGACGTGTACGGCGACGTCAGGCCGTTCATCAGGTCGTCGCAACCAGTGACGTTCGAACCGCCCCGGCGCGCGATTCGATAGAATTCCCGCCGTGCCTGTCACGCTCGGCCTCTCGCGCCTCCTGGCTTCCGGTCGCCTGAAGGGCGCCCGCGTCGGCCTCGTCGCCAACCCCTCGTCGGTCGATGGCCGGTTCATGCACGCCGTCGACCTGGTGACGGCGGCCGATGGCGTCACGCTCGCAGCCATCTTCGGTCCGCAGCACGGGTTCCACTCGACGCTGCAGGACAACATGATCGAGACGCCGCACGCCGAGGATGCCGGACGTCGCGTACCCGTGTACTCGCTGTACAGCGAGACGCGCGAGCCTACCGACGCGATGCTCGACGGACTCGACGTGCTCGTGGTGGATCTGCAGGACGTGGGGACGCGGGTCTACACGTTCATCTACACGATGGCGTACTGCCTGAAAGCCGCCGCGCGCAGGGGCATTCCCGTCATCGTGTGCGACAGGCCGAACCCGATCGGCGGTCGCGTGATCGAAGGTCCGGTGCTGAGCCCGGGCTACGAGTCGTTCGTCGGGCTCTACCCCATCGCGCTGCGGCACGGCCTGACGATCGCGGAGCTGGCCCGACTCTTCAACACGCAGTTCGGTCTCGGCGCCGACCTCGAGACGTGGCAGATGGAAGGCTGGGCGCGCGGCGACTGGTGGGACGGGACAGGCCTGCCCTGGGTGATGCCGTCGCCCAACATGCCGACGCTCGACACCGCCATCGTCTATCCCGGGATGGTGCTCTTCGAAGGCACGCTCATCTCGGAAGGACGCGGGACCACGCGGCCGTTCGAGCTCGTGGGGCACCCCGACGTGCGCGATGCCGAGGCGTTCGCCGCGGGGCTCAACGCCCTGGGCCTGCACGGCGTGTGGTTCAGGCCGGCGTACTTCGAGCCCACGTTCCAGAAGCACGCGCGCGTGACGTGCGGCGGCTGCCAGATTCACGTCACCGATCGCGAACGCTTCAGATCGGTCGACGCGGCGATCGCGCTGCTCTGCGCGTTCAGGGACACGCTGCCGGAGCGTCGCCTGCCGTGGCGTCCGCCGCCGTACGAGTACGAGTACGAGAAGATGCCCATCGACATCCTGGCGGGGTCAGACGCGCTGCGGCGTGCCGTGGACGCCGGTGCCTCGCAGCAGGACGTCAGCGTGACGTGCCGGCTCGACGCCGCGTCGTTCGACGTCACGCGCGCGTCCTGCCTGTTGTATTGATCGACGTCCACCGTTCTCATTCCGAGGAGTCCCTTCATGCGCCTGATCGCCATCACCACTGCTCTCGCCGCTTCACTGACTCTCGCCCCGACGCTCGTGGCTCAGCAGGCCGAGCCCGGATTCACGCCGATCTTCGACGGCAAGACACTGAACGGCTGGACGCTCGTCGGCGGCAGGGGGGAAGGCTACGGCGTGAAGGATGGCGTGCTCTATTGCGCGAAGGGCGGTGGCGGGAAGCTGATCACGGACAAGGAGTACGGCGACTTCGTGCTGCGCTTCGAGTTCCGCATGCCGGCCGAGGGATCGAACAACGGTCTCGGGATCCGCGCGCCACGCGAGGGTGATGCCGCTTATCAGGGAATGGAGTTGCAGATCCTCGACGAGAAGGCCGCGCTCGGCGGCAAGTGGGGCACGCTGAAGGACTCGCAGTATCACGGCAGCGTCTACGACGTGATCGCCGCGAAGAAGGGCGCGCAGAAGCCCGCCGGCGAGTGGAACGTGCAGGAGGTGACGGCGAAGGGCCGCCGCATCACCGTGGTGCTGAACGGTCAGACGATCCTCGACGTCGACCTCGACTCGGTCAAGGATCCCGCCGTCCTCGCCAAGCACCCCGGCCTGGCCCGGACGTCAGGCCACATCGGCTTCCTCGGTCACAACGACTTCATCGAGTTCCGCAACATCCGCATCAAGGAACTGTGACGTCGCGCCCGCCCCGTCCGGCGCCACCCGCGCCGTGACGCGATTTCTTCGCGCTGGCGCTGAC
>CAYRAE010000225.1:0-6361 GCA_964422175.1 uncultured Luteitalea sp.
GTTATATCCGGCAAGATTGAAGCATGTCGATGCCTCGCCGTGTGCGTGCATCGCGCAGCAGTCGCGCGCGATGAACGCGGTGAGCGACGTGGACTGGAGCACCAGCCACGCCATCGCCCACGCACGGATGCGCCTGCGCAATCCCACCATGACCTGCCCAGCCTAGCCCAAGGGGGGTAGTCGTGCAATTGTCGGAGGACAAAGACAGAGAAGATCCGGCAACCGGCAACCGGCAACCGGCAACGGGCAACCGGAACCATTCTGGTAGGGCCGGCCCTCCGGGCCCGGCCGCCCGGTCTCCGTCCCTACTTGTTGCCTGTTGCGGATTCCGCATGTGCGACATTCCCGGCATCGCGGCATTCTCGGCATTTATGATCTGCGGCATGGCAACGACCCCCGTTCGATGGGGCATCATCGGGTGCGGCGACGTCACGGAAGTGAAGAGTGGGCCGGCGTTCGCGAAGGCGCGCGGGTCGGCGCTCGTGGCGGTGATGCGCCGCACGGCGGGGCTGGCCGAGGACTACGCGCGACGGCATGGCGTGCCCAGGTGGTACGACGAGGCGGAGGCGTTGGTGCGGGACGCGGACGTGGATGCGGTGTACGTGGCCACGCCGCCGGCATCGCACGAGGCGTACACGCGGCTGGCGGCTCGGTACGGCAAGCCTGTCTACGTCGAGAAGCCGATGGCCACCAGTCACGCCGCGTGCGTGGCGATGATCGAGGCGTGCCGGAGCGCGGGCGTGCCGCTCTTCACCGCGTACTACAGGCGCGCGTTGCCACGGTTCCTGAAGGTCAAGGCGCTCATCGACGAGGGAACCATCGGCGACGTCCGCGCGCTGACCGTCTCGCTCACTCGGCGCGCACTCGATGTGGGAGGCCAGATGCCGTGGCGCGTCGACCCGCAGATTGCGGGTGGCGGTCTTTTCGTCGATCTCGCGTCGCACACGCTCGATCTGCTCGACTTCATCATCGGCCCCATCGCGTCGGTCGCCGGTGGCGCGGGCAACCAGGGTGGCCTCTATCGTGCGGAGGACATCGTGTCGGCGGCGTTCGCTTTCGAGAGAGGCGTGCGCGGTACGGGGCTCTGGTGCTTCACCGCCGATCGCGACGCCGACATCGTCGACATCATCGGCACGCGCGGCCGCGTCTCGTTCTCGACGTTCGACGAGGCGCCCGTCGTGCTGGAATCCGTGGACGGGCGGGAGTCGTTCGCCGTCCCGCATCCACCGCACGTGCAGCAGCCGCTCATCCAGGCGATCGTCGACGAGTTGCGCGGCGAACCGGGTACGTGTCCGAGCACCGGCGAGACGGGCGCGCGGACCTCGCGCGTGATGGATGCGCTGTTGCAGTCGTACTACCAGAGAAGCGCGGCGCACGACGGATAGCTGCCGCCGGGAGGAAGTCAGAATGCGTGTACCTGTCGTGCTGTCAACGATCGTCGCCGCGGCGGCGGGCGTGGTGGGCGTCGCCGGCCTGGCGGCCCAGCAGAACCCCTACGTCGGACGATGGAACATCACCGGTACCGGGCCGCACGCCCGGAACGTGTATTTCCTCGACGTGCGCGAGGCCGGCACGGGCCTCGAGGGCACCTTCCTCGATCGCAGCGGACACGCGACGCCCATCGCGTGGATCAAGGTCGAGAACGGGGAACTGGTGTGGCAGTACGGCGGGCAGAGCGACGTGCTGCCGAAGCCGCCGTGCGGGCCGATCTATCGCGGGAAGATCGAAGGCGGCAAGCTCGTGGGATCGCACGAGACGCCCGGCGAGCCGTGTCCGCGTCCGGCGAACGCGAACGTCCCGGCCCGTCCGCAGCCTGCGCCGCAGACGGTGCACTGGGTCGGTGTCAGGCAGCCCACGTTCCCCGGCGCGAACGCCAACGGCACGCACGCGTACGGCGCGCCGGTGGTCATCGTCGGACCGGGCGTCGGCAAGGACGTCTGGGCTGGCCTGGGTACGGACCCCGGTCAGACGTGCGTCGATCGCTGGACGATCGCCGACGGCGTGCTGACCAACGCCGTGCCCGAGCGCGGCGAACGCTCCACGTGCAATCCGTACACGAAGCAGAAGTTCAACGACTTCAAGTTCGAGCTGGAGTTCAACCTCGGCGCGGGACAGAACAGCGGTTTCTACCTGCGCGGCCGCTACGAACTGCAGATGGCGCTCCAGGCCGAAGGTGCGCGCACGCCGGCGTATCCGGGGCTGTTGATGGACATCTACGGCTGGAAGCGTGCGGACGTGTATGCGGGCAACCCGCCGGATCAGTGGCAGGTCCTCGAAGGCGTGCTCGTGGGCAATCGAGTGACGGCGACGCTGAACGGCAAGCGCGTCCACGACAACGCCCTGATCCCGGCCATCACGGGCGGCGCCATGGACAACGACGAACTCGCACCGGGCCCCATCATGATCCAGGGCGATCACTCGAAGGTCAGCATCAGGAAGCTGGTCATCACGCCGATCCAGGGCCGGTAGCCTCGCGCACGGCAGGCACGCCGGGCCTCTCCGGCGTGCCTCACATCGAGTGCGCGTGAAGTTCCGCGAGTCCTGAGGTATCGTCTACTGTTGGTGGCCGCTCTCGACTCGCTCCAGACTGCAGATCTCTCCGCGTTCCACGACCAGACCCGTCAGCGCTACGAGGCGTTCAGGCAGCGTGGCCTGAAACTCGACCTCACGCGCGGCAAGCCGTCGAGCGAGCAGCTCGATCTCTCCAACGGCCTGCTCGACCTGCCCGGGGCAGGGGACTACACCGCCGCCGACGGCACCGACGTGCGCAACTACGGCGGCCTCCAGGGCCTCGCCGAACTGCGCGCGCTCCTCGCGCCGCTCTTCGGCGCCACGCCGGTGCAACTCGTGATCGGCGACAACTCCAGCCTCGCGCTGATGCACGACGCCGTCGCGTACAGCCTGCTGAAGGGCACGGCCGACAGCGCGCGCCCGTGGTCGCGCGAACCGGTGGTCAAGTTCCTGTGCCCCGTGCCCGGCTACGATCGCCACTTCGCGATCTGCGAGGAGCACGGCATCGAGATGATTGCGGTGCCGCTCGGCGCCGACGGGCCGGACATGGGTCTGGTCGAATCGCTCGTGGCTGGCGATCCCGCGATCAAGGGCATGTGGTGCGTGCCCAAGTACAGCAATCCGTCGGGCGCGGTGTACGCCGATGCGGTGGTCGAGCGCCTCGCGAAGATGCCGGCGGCGGCACCCGACTTCCGCATCTTCTGGGATAACGCATACGCGGTGCATCACCTGACCGACGAGCGTATCGAGATCGCGAGCCTGCTCGACGCGTGCGCGCGGCACGGACATCCGAATCGCGCGTTCGTGTTCGGGTCGACGTCGAAGGTGACGCTCGCGGGTGCCGGCGTCTCGCTGTTTGCCGGATCGGCAGACAACGTGAAGTGGTACCTCGCGCGGATGGGCAAGCGCACCATCGGCAGCGACAAGATCAACCAGCTCCGGCACGTGCGCTTCCTGCGCGACGCCGACGGCCTGCTCGCGCTGATGGATCGCCACCGCGCGATCGTCGCGCCGAAGTTCGCGGCGGTGGCCGACGCGTTCGCCGCGCATCTCGGTGGAGCGGGCGTGGCGTCGTGGCTCGTGCCGAAGGGCGGCTACTTCATCAGCCTCGACGTGCTCGACGGGTGCGCGCGCGACTTCGTGCATGCGGCCAAGGAAGCGGGTGTCGAGCTCACGCCTGCCGGCGCGACGCATCCGCTCGGGAAGGATCCGCACGATCGCACGGTGCGCATCGCGCCGACGTTCCCGGATCTGGAGACGGTGCGTGTGGCCGCTGAAGGTGTAGCCCTGAGCGTGCTGCTCGTCACGTCGAAGGCCCTGCTCGCGCAGCGCGGCGTTGGTGCGCCTGCGTGATCTGACCGCCGTCGGTCGACAGCCGATGGCCATCCGACAGCGTCGCGAGGGTGGCCGCCCGTGGCTGTAGCCTGCATCGTCCTCCTCATCGACGATCCCACCCGCGAAGGCCATGTGGGGCACTCGTACGGGAGACGCGCCTGCGCGCGGGCGGGGCGGCCCGGTCCGGCGCCACCCGCGCCTGACCTGCGACCCGAACACTTCTCGCGTCCGCGCCGTCCGTTGATCGTCGATCGTGGATCGGCGGCGACCGATGCGCGTCGTCTTGCGGGCCTCGAGATCGCCGCGTTCGAGTATCTGATCGTCGTACGCCCTGTTGCGGCGCTCCTGCCGCCGCGTACGATCGCCGACGCACTCGCGCGAGGGCGCACGCGCGGTTTCGACCTCGTCACGATCGACGGCGTTCCTTCCGACATCTGCTACATCGTGTCGACGCGGGCGATGCGCGCCGTTGCGGCAGCAGGTGGCGTACCCGGGTGTACCACCATTCCCCAGGTGCTCGATCGACTCGTTGCGGCGGGAGTCTCGCTGCAGGCCGGTGCGCTCACGCGAGCGCAGGTGTCGCTGCTGTCGCCGGAGGAGATCCGAGACGTCGCGGCGTTGTCGCGCGGCGTGCGGCGCATGGTGGATCCCGGGGCGCTCCTCGATGTTCCGCAGGAGGCCCGTCTGCGGGCAGCGCTCGGTCTGCAGCAGGAGGCCCTGGCGCGCGGGCGAGCGCGGCTCGACGAGATGCTGCAACGCTCGCCACGCCGGAGGCGCACGCGATCGAATCGCGTGCTGGTGATGCTGCCGTCGCCGTATCAGAGCGGCGCGCATGCGGCCTGGATCGAACTGCTTCCGTACTTGTCTACCGCGCGCGTGTCGTTCCTCGTGACGGAGGGGACCAACCTCGCTGATGCCGCCACGGCACGCGGTTTCACTGTCGTGCCCGTACACGAAGGTCTGGCGTCGGACAGCGCGGCAGACACGGCAACGCTGCTCGAGGCATTGGACGAGATTCGCCCTTCCGTGGTGCACGCCGACGGCGCTGACGCGCAGTGGTGCGCGCCGCTGGTACGCACGCGCGGTGCGCGACTCGTGCAGCACGTCAGGCTGACTGACGTCGACAGATTCAAGCCGTCGATGACGTATGCCGACGCGCTCGTCGGTGTGTCACGGCATGTCTGCGACGCCATCGCGGCGAGGGCCGGCGACGCGGTGCTGGTCACGCACATTTCCGACGGCGTGTGTCTGGAGTCTCGGCCTGCGACCGCTGTCGCAGTGCGCGCGAGAGACGATGGGGCAGAGACGATGTGCCTGTGTGTGGGACGTGTCGAGCCTGCGAAGGGGCAGTTGCGCGTGCTCGACATCTTCCGCGAGTTGCGCGCGCGTCGTGACTGTCGCCTGACGATCGTCGGCGCGTGCGGCAGCGATCCCGCGTACTGCGACGAGGTGCGCGACCGCGTCGCCGCATCGGCTGACGTGCGCTGGCAGCCGTTCAGACGCGACATCGCGGACCTTTATCGACACGCGCACGTCGTGCTCGTCGGCTCGCGCAACGAGTCTCTCGGGATGGTGGGACTGGAGGCGATGGCCACCGGTGCGCTGGTCGTCGCGCATCGCTCGACGGGCTATGAGAGCCTCATCGATCCGGAGCAGCAGGAAGGGCTGTTGTTCGACAGCAGTGAGCGCGCGGCGGACGTCGCGGACCGAATCGACGCCGCGCTGCGCGAACGTGATCGCTACATCGCCAATGCGCGACGCCGCGTCGAACGAGACTTCGACGCCCGCATCGCCGCTGAGCGATTGACGGCGCTGTGGCGAGACGTCGCGCGTCGCAGATGAACGTAGGGGCGTATGGCCGCACGCCCCTACAGGGTCGGGCCCGGAGGGCCGACCCTCCCTACCGCAGGGCCGACCGAACCATCGCCGCAGAGGGGAGGGCCGGCTCTCCGAGCCCGGCCGACCGCCTTGTCCGGCCCGCTCAATCGATGTGTTCCGCGTCGAAGGTGGTGCGGTCGTCGCGCAGGCGCCAGGAGCACATGTCCGCGACGCCGCCGGACGACACCGACACGATGACGTAGGAATACGTCGGCCAGGCGTGGTCGATGTCGTACTGCGACGGCACGGCCGGGCAGTCGGGATGCGAGTGATAGATCCCGACGATGTCGAGACCGCGCGCGCGGGCATCGCTGTCCGCGCGTCGCATCTCGTCGGGACCGATCAGGAACCTGTGGTGCCGCGCCGCGTCCTCGCGCGCATTGCCCAGCGGCTCCACCGTCGTCACGGTCCTGTCGTCACCCGTGAACGTGCCGAGAAGCAGGCCGCAGCACTCGTCAGGATAGTCCGCCCGCGCGTGCGCCGCGATCGCCGTTCGGAGGGTGTCGGGCAACGTGATCACCGGAAGATCGTAATGCCGAATGCCGAATGCTGTGGACCCCGAGCCCTTTGGCCCTTCAGCCTTTATCCGTAAGCCGTAAGCCGTAAGCCGTAAGCCGTAAGCCGTAAGCCGTAAGCC
>CAYRAE010000226.1:0-6358 GCA_964422175.1 uncultured Luteitalea sp.
TGAGAGCGGCACCTTGAAGAAACGCGCGACGACCGGCGGACGCCTGACCGGAGGAAGAAGCGTGGCTATCGTTCATGCCCACACCGTACGACAAGGTGAAGGCGAACGTTGCCCGTACGTACCGAAGTGCTACGGCTTCGGCTCGGCGTGAACCGTAACGTGGCCCGTACGACTGGCCGCGCTCAGGCACACCGCCATCATCTCGACGAGATCGTCAGGCGACAGGTCGATGGTCATGTGCGGCAGTTGGAGCACGAAGCCCTGCCGCCCGCGGCGCGCGAGCGCCACCGCGCCACTCTCGGCCAACACCTCGAGGTCGCCGCTGATCGCCTGTCGCGCCATGGCCAGCTTCTCGTGGTGAATCAGTGACACGGCGTGGCACCCATCACCTGGTCATCGACGATGTGCAGGTGCGGCGCCGCGGCGTCGAGCAGACGCTGCAGGCGCGCGAACTCATCCGTCGACAGGTGCAGCGAGCATCGTCCGAGATCGACCTGGACGTGCCCGCAGGGACACTGATGCACCACCCATCGATCGTCCTGATGCGCCGGTGCCAGCCATTCCTCGTGCGACATGCGTCCTCCTGGAGCCGCTCGGCGGACCGGGTGGTCGACACCGATCCTCCTGACGGTCGAGATCGTGAGATCAAGTCTCACCATGTGACGCCAAGTATATCCGACCACTTTGGTCGGTCAATGGTTTTCTGTACGTGTCGCACGGGCTCGAGCCATCTGGAAGGGACCCGTGCCGACAACCAAGGATGGAGGCCAGGGGGTTCAACCCCCGGCACTACCCTCCCACGAATAGAACGCGGCGACGACGGTGATGTTGTCGCGGCCGCCGGCGGCGAGGGCACGCCGGAGGAGGGCGCGGCAGGCGGCTTCGGCCGTCGCCGCCGACATCAGCTCCGCGCGAATCGCCTCGTCGCCGACCATGTCATTCAGGCCGTCGCTGCAGAGCAGCAGGCGATCGCCGTTGGCGAGTCCGACGTGATCGATGTCCACGCGCACGGTGTCGTTGACGCCGCCGACGGCGTTGACGAGCACGTGCCGCGACGTCGACTGCTCGGCCTCCTCGCGCGTCATGCGTCCCTTGTCGACGAGCATCTGCACCAGGCTGTGATCGCGCGTGAGGCGTGAGAGGTTGTCGCCACGCAACAGATACGCTCGCGAGTCGCCCACGTGGACCACCTGCAGCAGGCGACCGAGGTTGCGGACGGCCGTCACGGTGGTGCCCATGCCCTGCAGGTCGGGATCGCACCTGCCCGCGTCGATCAACCGCCGGTGCGCCGACGCCATCTGGTGCTCCGACCGCCTCACGATCTCGTCGATGGTGCCCTCGTCGACGCGCGAGATCCAGCCTGGCAATTCGAGCGACAGGCGCACCAGTTCCCTGATGGTCAGGCGGCTCGCGACTTCGCCGGCGGCGTGTCCGCCCATGCCGTCGGCCACGACGAGCGCGTAACCATCGTCTGACGCACGCAACGGGAGCTCGCCTTCGGGAAGGCTCGTCGACACGGTCTCGTAGTACCGGCCCGCACGCGCGATGAGGAAGTGATCCTCGTTGGCAGGACGGACGTTCCCGGGATCCGAGATGCCGAACGCGTCGACCGTCACCGCCGACGCGAACGCCAGCGTGTCGCGGTCATGACCTGCGTGCGCATCACGACGATCTTCATGAGGACTCGTAGCCATCGGCCGTCCTTCGTGCAAGGTGTCTGACGATGATACCGCCGGCCCGGCGTACCCGAACGTCCCCTGTTGCCGGTTGCCGGTTGGCGGCGCCCTGTTGCATCCTTGCAGGCGCACCGTGGCGCTCACCGTCTTCGTCCGTAACGTCCAGGACCTGTCCGACGATGGCGGGTTCAAGTTCAAGTTCTGTTGCGACCGCTGCGGAAGCGGCGTGGAGAGTCAGTACGTCGCGTCGAAGGCGAACCTCCTGAAGACCGCCGTGCAGGCGTTCGCGCTCTTCCGATTCGTCGGGTGGCACGCAGAGCGTGCCGCCGCCGGCCTCGATCGCGGCTTGCGCGGCAAGGAACGCGACGCCGCCTACGAAACGGCCGTACACCAGGCGATGGTGCACTTCCGCAAGTGTGCCGGATGCGGACAGTGGGTGTGTCCCGACCACTGCTGGAACGAGCCGTTCGGCATGTGCGAAGCGTGCGCGCCGAGCGCCGAGGAAGCCGCCACGCGACGGGCCGCCGAGCACGCGCGCGATCGCGCGGTGGCCGCCGTGGACGAAGCGCCGCCCGCGCTGCCGTCGCCCGTCACCTGTCCTGCCTGCGGGGTACAGGTGCAGGGCGGCAAGTTCTGTCAGGCGTGCGGCACGCCGCTCACGGCGCGCGCCTGTGCCAGTTGCGGCAGCACGCTCACGTCGTCAGCGCGATTCTGCGCCGAGTGCGGAGCGAAGGCATGAAGTGCCTGGTGTGCATGGCGACGTGGGACGATGCGCAGGGTACCCGGTGCCCGCAGTGCCGCTTCGACATGGCCGCGCCTGATGCACTCGATCCCACGGTGCTGGAGCGTGCGCGGCGCGCGTTTCGCGAAACCACCACCGCGTATGCGCCACAGACGCGCGTCAGCCGCTGGGATGTCGTCCGCCCGTGGGTCGGTCTCGGCCTGGGCTTCCTGCTCTTCGTGCTGTGGCTGCGCGCCTGCGCCACGAGCGGCTTCCTCCGTTAGCCACGTCGCCTCCTCGTCCGTCAGAGACGACGGACCTGGATGTGTTTGTATTCGGTCCACTTCCCCGGCCCGTGGGCCTGCAGGGCGATCGGCCCCGGTGTTGACAGGTCGAGTCCGTCGTACTCGAGCACGGTGTCGCCGTTCACGCGGACCAGGCAGCTGCGGTCCTTGACACGCAACTGGAACAGGAACCAGCGCTCGGGCTCGATGCGCGGATAGATCGCCCGCTTGTGCCCGTACAGCGATCCTGTTGGATAGTGCGCGCCCTCGACGTCGTGCAACTGGACCTCGTACCGTGGCCCTGGCACGTCACCGCCGGGCCCGCCGAAGACGACACCGCCGTTGTGATGCCTGGCATGGCGGACGTACATCTGCAGCTCGAAATCACGGAATGTCTCGAGCGTCGCGAGATGCCCGTCGTCATCGGCGTGCAGCACCTCGCCGAGGGGCTCGAACCGCGGTTTGCCACGCATCACCCGCCACCCGGCGAAGTCGGCCGCGGACTCGTACAACGTCGTCCACGATACCGTCGATGGCAGTTCGCGAATCCGGAGACCGCGGAAGCGGATCGGATACGAGAGCGACTCGAATCCCAGGTAGCCGCGACGGAGGCGATGGCGCAGTTCCGGCACCGATTCGACGTCGACGTCCTGCACCAGCGCGTCGTTGGTCCACACCTGGAGTCGTGGCCAGTCCATGAGGATCCGGAACGTGTTCCACTCCCCCTTGTTCCTGACGTTGACCAGACGGGGGGGCACCAGCGGGAAGATCGATCCCATCGACTCTGGCGCCGGCCTGGCATCCACCTGGTGGAAGATGTTGATCTTCATGCCGCACCACGTCGGCCGGCCGTGCTCGGGCGCGTGGAGATAGATCCCCGAGTTCGTCCAGCCCTGCACGAAGAACTCCCCGCGGAAGTCGAAGTTCTCGTACTGACCCGCCGATCGGAGCCACGCCGGAAATCCATCGCTCGGGTGGACGGCGATGGCGCCGTCGCGTACGTGGAAGGCCGTGTCCCGTCCGTCGACCACCGACCAGCCCGCCAGTGACGTGCCATCGAAGATGGAGATGACACCGTCCTCGGCGGCCGGCGATTGGAGGGTGAATGCCGACGGCGCCAGCGCCGCACTTGCCAGGAATTCCCGTCGCTTCATCGGCCGGACGCTATCACGACCCGGAATTGTCGCGTCACGGAATGCCGGCAATGGGCTAGCATGCTGGCGAATTCGCTGGACCCATCCGACAGAGGAGACTCGATGACACCGACCGCCACTCACGCGCTCGCGCCCCTGACCGCGCTGGCGCTGGCGGCACTGCTCGCGCCCGCCGTCACCGCGCAGACACGCAGGACCGCACCGCAGGCCGTCGACGCGGAGTACACCGCGAAGATCAAGGAGCACCTGCAGGATCCGCGCATCACCACGGAGCTGGTCGATCACCTGCCGGCGTCGGCCGCCGTACCCACGCCCCTGAAGTTCCACGGCCGCATCGTCGGCACGCCGGGCGAACTGACGTACGCCAAAGACATCCATCGCTACTTCGAGGCGCTCGACAAGGCGTCCGATCGCGCCACCATGTGGACCATCGGCAAGAGCGAAGAGGGTCGCGACATGGTGGTGCTGGCGATCGCCGACGAGGCGACGATCAAACAGCTCTCCGCCTATCGCGACAAGCTCGTGAAGCTGACCGACCCGCGCACGACCACGGAAGCCGAAGCGCAGGCGCTGCTGAAGACGGCCAGGCCGATCTACTGGCTCACGAGCGGCATGCACTCGCCCGAGAACGGCGGTCCCGAGATGCTGCAGGAGCTCGCCTACCGCCTCATCGTGCAGGAGACGCCGTTCATCCAGCAGATTCGCCAGAACGTGATCACCTTCATCACGCCCGTCATCGAAGTGGATGGCCGCGAGAAGCAGGTCGACACGTACTACTTCAACAAGACGCGCGCCGAGGCTGATGCCCGCCTGCCGCTGATGTACTGGGGCAAGTACGTCGCGCACGACAACAACCGCGACGGCATGGGCCAGTTCCTCGCGCTGACGCGCCACGTGACGAAGGTGCAGAACGAGTGGAAGCCCACCGTGATGCACGATCTGCACGAGCAGCAGACGTACCTGTACGCGTCGACGGGTACCGGCCCCTACAACGAGGCGCTCGATCCGATCGTCATCGACGAGTGGTGGCTGCTCGCCAAGACCGAGGTGATGGAGATGACCAAGCGCGGCGTGCCCGGCGTGTGGACCTACGGGTTCTACGACGGCTGGACGCCGAACTACATGTTCTTCATCGCGCACACGCACAACGCGATCGGGCGTTTCTACGAAGTCCAGAGTTACGGGCCCGACAACTACGAGGCCCGCGCCGGCGCCACCACCACGAGCCGCGAATGGTTCAGGCCGAACCCGCCGCTGCCGTCGATCAAGTGGGGACCGCGCAACAACGTCAACATCCAGCAGTCGGGCATCCTCATCGCGCTCAACCACGTGGCGAAGAACCGCGAGCTGTATCTCGAGAACTACTGGCTGAAGAACAAGCGCGCGGTCGAAGCCGGCAAGACGGGGCCGACCAATGCATGGGTCATCCCCGCCGCGCAGTACCGCAAGGGTGAAGCGGTCGATGCCGTCAACGAACTGCGGCGCCAGGGACTCGAAGTCCATCGCGCGACGAGCGCGTTCAAGGCCGGCGGCGTCGACGTGGCGGAAGGCGACTACGTGATCCGTGGCGATCAGCCGTATCGCACGCTGGCCGACATGTACTTCGGCGTGCAGAACTTCCCACCCGCCAATCCGCGGCCGTACGACGACACGGGCTGGACGTTCCAGTACATGCGCAACGTGCAGCTGCGTCCGATCGCCGACACGTCGATCTTCGACAAGCCGATGGCGCTCCTGACAGCTGAGGCCGTCGCCCCCGGCGGCATCGAAGGTACCGGCACGGGCGCGCTCATCGTGGAGCACACCACCGACAACAACCTGATGAAGTTCCGCTTCACGCACGCCGGGGTGAAGATGGAGGCCGCCGAGGAAGACTTCCAGGCGGCGGGCCGCACGTTCCGCGCCGGCGCGTTCATCGTGTCAGCGGCCGATCGCGCGACGATCGAGCCGACAGTCCGCACGCTGGGGTTGTCGGCGTGGGCGGTCGCGGAGATGCCGGCCGTCAAGCGGCACGACCTCGACGTACCGCGCATCGGCTACGTCCACGCGTGGCAGCGGACGCAGGACGAAGGCTGGGTGCGCGCCGCGCTCGACACGTACGGCGTGCCTTACACGTATTTCGCCGACACCACGCTGCGCCAGGGCGGACTGCGCGCGAAGTACGACGTGATCATCTACCCGCATGTGGGTGGTACGGCGCAGGCGCAGATCAACGGCATCCCGGCGATCGGTAGCGCTCCCCTGCCCTACAGGAAGACGGACAAGACGCCGCACCTCGGCGCGCTCGACCAGGCCGACGACATCAGGGGCGGCATGGGGATGGAGGGCCTGCTGGAGTTGGTGACGTTCGTCCGCGAAGGCGGCACGCTCATCACCGAGGGTGCGACGTCGATCATCCTGCCGGAGTTCGGCCTCGTGAACGGGCTCACCGTCGAACGGCCGGCAGGCCTCTTCGCGCGAGGGTCGATCATGAAGAGCGCGTGGGCCGATCGGAAGAGTCCGATCGCGTACGGCTTCCAGGAC